>JAICUV010000034.1 GCA_025935655.1 Chloroflexota bacterium
CCCCGCCAGGTGGCGCTCGCCATCGGTCGCGATCCCGGCGCTCTCCAATGCGCCCAGCGCCCCGGCGAACCGCTGATCCTGGGCGAGCGCGGTCGCCTCGTCGTCCGCGGCCGCAAGGTGCGTCCAAGCGCCACCGAGCCGCACGCCGGACGCCGCCGCGATGACCCGGGCGGCCGCCGCCACGTCGTCGGGCAGGACGCCGCCCCGGCCCAGGCCGGTCTCCACCTCGAGGTGGACGACGAGGTCGGGTGCGCCGGCCGCGGCGGCCGCGGACGCGGCGGCGAGCAGGCGGTCCAGCGTGGCGCCCGAGCCCGCCGCGACCGCGAGGTGCGCCCAGGCCGCCGCCTCCGCCTGCTCGGGCGGGATCGGATACAGGACGAGGATCGGGAGCGCGACGCCCGCCTCGCGGAGCTCGACCGCCTCGTCGAGGCTCGCGCCGGAGAGGCCATCCGCGCCCGCGGCCTCGAGGGCGAGCGCGATCGGCACCGCGCCGTGCCCGTAGGCGTCCGCCTTGACGACGGGCTCCACGCGGACCTCCGCCCCGACCTCCTCGCGCAGCACAGCGAGATTGGACCGGAGCGCATCGAGGTCCAGCTCGAGCCACGCCGTGCGCGGGAGCGGCGGCAGCCCCGCGCGCGCGAGCCGCGCCTCGACGGGCTCCCGCGGGGCGGGCGACGATCCGGGCCCGGACCGCTCGGGAGACGCGGGCCCGCCGCTCAGGCGCCCGCTCCGTCGGTCCCGGCGCCACCGGCCGGCGGATCGTCCGCGCGCGCCCCGAAGCCCAGCCGCCGGCCGCCGCGGAGCCGTTCCGCGATCCCCGCCAGGCGCTTGCGGCCGATCGGCAGGGCGTCGGGCAGGTCGCCGGCGAGCAGGCCCGCGTCGCCGATCCGCTCGCTCACGAGCTCGCCCGCCAGCCCGTGGAGGTAGACGCCGAGCCGGGCCGCGTCGAACGGGGCGAGTCCCTGCGCGAGGAGCGCGCCGATCGTGCCCGCCAGCACGTCGCCCGTGCCGCCGGAGGCCATCGCCGGGTTCTCGAACGGCGCCATCGCGACGCTGCCGTCGGGCGCGGCGACGACCGTCCTCGCGCCCTTGAGCACCACGACCTGGCGCCACTCGGCGGCCGCGGCTACCGCGGCCTTGACGCGCGCCTCGTCGTCCGCGGCGAGGTCGCCGTCCTCTGCCGGGTCGTGGCCAGCCCCGGCGCGCAGCCTGGCGAACTCCCCCGCGTGCGGCGTGAGCACGCACGGACGCGTGACCCGGTTCCACCAGCCGTCCGCGGACGCGAGCGTCCGCAGCGCCTCGGCGTCGAGGACCGCGGGGCCCGCGCTCCCCTCCTCCGGGGCCGTCAGCAGCAGCCGCAGCAGGTCCGCGGTCGCGAGCGACGGCCGCAGCCCGGGGCCGACGACCAGGGCGTCGTGCTCGTGGTCGAGGACCTTTGCCAGCGCGGGCTCGGGGTCGACCTCCTCGACGTCGTCCTCGGGGAGCGCCATGGTCGTCGCCTCGACGACCTTGGCCGCGAACAGCGGCTGGAGCGACTCCGGGACCGCGAGGGTCACGAGGCCGGCCCCGGCGCGCCCGGCGGCCCGGCACACGAGCAGCGCCGCCCCCGCGTAGTCGAGCGACCCCGCGATCACGAGCAGCTTCCCGAACGACCCCTTGTGCCCACGCTTCGGACGCTCGGGGACGAGCCTGGCCATCGTGTCGTCGTCGAGGAGCACCGCCCCGGCGGGCGCCGCGTTCGTCACGCCCTGCGCGCTCGCCGCCGCATCGCCCGCCCGCCGTCCGAACCCGACCGGCCGCCGCTCCGTCATGCCCTGACCCCGTCCTCGTCGATCTCTGCCGCCATCGCGCGCGTCCGCTCGTGGAGGTCGCGCATCCGCTCGAAGCGTGCGAGCAGCTTGCGTTCCCGGTCGTCCAGCCGCTCGTCGATGTCGAGCGGGAACACGTACTTCCCGCCCGCCGTCCGCACCCCGAACGCGATCGCGACCGCGAAGTCCGACTCGTGGGTGATCGAGACCGCCACCCGGCCCATCCCCAGCTGGTCGGCCCGCGCCGCGGCCCGGCCGTGGAGGCGGATCGCGGGCTGACCGGTCGGCAGGCGCTCGACCTCGATGTCCTTCCAGCCGATCCCCCGCACGCCGAGTCCCAGCACCTTGGACACGGCCTCCTTGGCGGCCCACCGGCCCGCGAACGTCTCGGGCCGGTCACGCACGTAGCGCCGCTCGGCCTCGGTCAGGACGCGCTTCGAGAACCGGTCACCGAAGCGCTCGATGGAGGCGCGGATCCGGGCGACCTTGATGATGTCGATCCCGAGCTCCGTCGTGCCCTCCGGGACGATCCCCGGCGGCAGCAGCGGGTCGGGCGTGGAACCGGGCCGCGCCATCCGCCTACTCGACCGTGACCGACTTGGCGAGGTTGCGCGGCTGGTCCACGTCCGTGCCCCGCGCCACGGCCGTGTGGTACGCGAACAGCTGGAGCGGGATGACCGCGATCGCGGGCGACAGCGCCTCGACGGTGTCGGGCACCCACAGGACGTCGTCGGCGTAGTGGTGGATGTCGGCGTCGCCCTCGGTGGCGACGGCGATGACCCGGGCGTCACGCGCCCGGCCCTCCATCACGTTGCTGATCAGCTTGTCGTAGATCCGGGAACGGGTGGCGACCGCGACCAGCGGGCACTCCGCGTCCAGCAGCGAGATCGGGCCGTGCTTCAGCTCGCCCGCGGCATAGCCCTCCGCGTGCATGTAGCTGATCTCCTTGAGCTTGAGCGCCCCCTCGAGCGCCGCCGGATAGGAGTAGCCGCGGCCGATGAACATGAAGCCCCGGGAGTTCACGTACCGGCGCGCGACCGCCGCGATGTCCGCGTTCAGCTCCAGCGCCCTCGCGGCGGCCTCGGGGAGCGCCCGCAGGCCGAGGCCGAGCTCCAGCTCCTGCTCCGCGCCCATCGTCCCGCGAGCCTTCGCGATCGCGGCGGCCAGCACGATCAGCGTCGTCACCTGGGTCACGAACGTCTTCGACGCGGCGACCGCGATCTCCGGGCCGGCCTGGAGGAACATCACCGCGTCCGCCTCGCGCGTGATCGCGGAGCCCACCGTGTTGGTCACGGCGACGATCGGGCAGCCCTGCTCGCGCGCCCAGCGCGTGGGCGCGATCGTGTCGGCGGTCTCACCCGACTGGGTGACCGCCACGACCAGGGTGTTCGCGTCGAGCGGGGGTGGCGAGTAGCGGAACTCGGAGCCCACGGTCACCCGGGCGGGCAGCCCGGTCCAGTCCTGGATCGCCGCCGCGCCGACGAGCCCGGCGTAGGACGCCGTGCCGCAGGCCACGATCTCCACCCGCGTGACCTGCCGGAACGCCTCGTCCAGGCTGTCGACCTCGGGTGCGTGGATCCGGCCGTTCGCGGTGACCCGCCCGGCCAGCGACTGGCGGAGCGCCTCCGGCTGCTCGTGGATCTCCTTGAGCATGAAGTGCTCGTAGCCACCCTTCTCCGCGGCCTCGGGCGTCCAGTCGATCAGCGTCACGGCGCGCTCGCGTGGCCGGCCGTCGAGCCCGGTCACCACGACCCCGGTGGGCCGGACGTCGGCGATGTCGCCCTCCTCGAGGAACACGACCCGGTTGGTGTGGGCGAGGATCGCCGAGACGTCGCTCGCGATGAAGCTCTCCTCGCCGTTGAGCCCGACGACGAGCGGCACGTTCTGGCGCGCGCCGACGAGCCGGCTGATCTCGCCCTTGTGCATCACCACCAGTGCGTACGCGCCCTCGACCTTGCGCAGCGACTCGCGCACGGCGTCGGCGAGGTCGCCCCGGTACGCCTCCTCCACGAGGTGTGCGATCGCCTCGGTGTCGGTCTCCGAGGACAGGACGTGGCCGCGCGCCTCGAGCCCGTCGCGGAGCTCCCGGAAGTTCTCGATGATCCCGTTGTGGATCACCGTGATGTTGCCGGTGCAGTCCTGGTGCGGGTGCGCGTTGAGGTCGTTGGGGCGGCCATGGGTGGCCCAGCGGGTGTGCGCGAGGCCGATGGCCGCGTGCGGCGTCCGGTCCGCGATCGCCTCCTGGAGGTTGGCGAGCTTGCCCGCCTTCTTCTCCACGAACATGTCCCCGGCCTCGTCCACCAGCGCGATCCCGGCCGAGTCGTACCCCCGGTACTCCAGCCGGCGGAGGCCCTCGATGAGGATGGGGCCCGCCTCCCGGGGACCGGTATAGCCGACGATGCCGCACATGCGTGTCGAGTTCCTCCAGGGATCGCGCGCCGCGGCCCCCGGCCGCGGAGGGTCAGTGTAGACGCTCCCCCGCGAGCGCCGCGATCGCATCGGCCAGCTCGGTGACCATGTCGGCGTCGCCGCCCTCGACCATCACCCGCAGCACGGGCTCGGTCCCGGACGGACGGACGAGGATCCGGCCGTGGGGCGCGAGCCGCGACTCCGCCTCGGCGATGGCGGCCAGCAGGACGTCGTCGTTCTCCCACTGGTCGCGGTGGCGGACGCGGATCGCGCGCTGCTGCTGGGGAAGGAGCGGGATCCGCGCGGCGAGGGTCTCGAGGCCGGCGCCGGCGGCCGTCATGACCCGCAGCAGCTCCAGCGCCGTGACGATGCCGTCGCCCGAGGTGCTGTGCTCGCGCACGATGACGTGGCCGCTCTTCTCGCCACCGAGGCCGGCGCCGGAGACGAGCATCGCCGCGAGGATGTGCTTGTCGCCCACCGGGGTGCGCACGATCCGGCCACCGGCGTCCTCCACGGCGGCCTGGAGCCCGCCGTTGGACAGCACGGACACGACCAGGCTTCGGCGGTCGAGCGCATCCCGCTCGAGCCGCTCGAGGGCGAGGATCCCGAGCAGCTGGTCGCCGTCCACCAGCCGGCCGGACCCGTCGACCGCGACGCATCGGTCCGCGTCGCCGTCGAGCGCGAACCCCACGTCGGCCCCATGCTCGACCACGGCGGCGGCGAGCGAGACCGGGTCGGTCGCCCCGCAGCCGCGGTTGATGTTGTCGCCGTCGGGCTCGTCGTGGATCACGGTCACCCGGGCGCCGGTCCCGCGGAGGATCTCGGGGCCGACCCGGTACGCGGCGCCGTTCGCCGTGTCGAGGACGACGTGGAGGCCGCGCGCCTGGATCCGCGTCGCGAGCGGCATGCGGCTCGCCACGTACGTCTCGAGGAGCCCGCTCGCGTCGACGGCCCGCCCGATCGCGCCGGGCGGCACGCCCGGCAGCTCGTCCGCCCGCAGCACCAGCGCTTCGAGGTCCTCCTCGGCGTCGTCGGCGAGCTTCTGCCCCGACGGGTCGAGCACCTTGAGCCCGTTGTCCTCGGCCGGGTTGTGGGACGCGGAGACCATGATCCCGGCCTTGAACTGGCCGTCGCCGGCCAGGAACGCGAGGGCCGGCGTCGGGACCACGCCGACCGAGTGGACGTCAGCGCCCATGCTCGTCGCGCCGGCGATGATCGCCGCCACGAACATGTCGCCCGACCGCCGGGTGTCCTGGCCCACCACGAGCGCGCCGCCCGGACCGACGACCTCGTGGGCCGTGGCGCGGCCCAGCGCGAACGCGAGCGAGGGGCGCAGGTCGACGTTCGCGACGCCGCGGATTCCGTCCGTGCCGAAGAGGCGGGTCATGGGGCTCCTCTGGGTGGCGGCGCGGGTGCCGCGGCGGGGATCAGGGTGTCGGTGAGGCCGCGCCGTCGGACGGCGCGGCGGACGCGGGCGGTGGTGTTGCGGTGGCGGGCGCCTGGCTCGACGGTGCGGGCTCGGCGACGGTGACGGTGACGGTCGCGGGCGAGATCGTCACGACCTCCACGCCCGAGGGGATGTTGGGCACGACCGTCACCTCGTGGTCGCCGGGGTCCAGCCCCGCGACGTTGAGCCCGACCACGAGCGAGCTCGAGCCCAGGAGGTCGAGGTCCGCGGTGGACCCGAACAGGGTGAGCAGCACGCTGTCGACGGACAGGGTGTAGTCGAGCGTCGGGTCCTGCCCGTCGAGCCGGAGACCCGCGGCGAGGGTCCGGGTCTCGGTCACGGGCTCGATCGCGACGGAGACCGTCACGGTCCCGGGCCCGGTCGTCGAGATGCCGTCGGGCGGCGCCAGGGCCACCGTCTGGCGGACGCTCGCCGTGGCGCCCGCCACGGACACGGGTGCGGTGTCGATCGAGACGATGCTCGTGAGCTGCTCGGCGTCTCCCTCGACGGGGACGGTGAGCGGGGTGACCGTGACGGACGCGATCCGGACCCCGGGCGCCGGCGTGCCGGCGATGCCGGGGCTGACCGGGAGCGTCCGCGACTCCTTGTTGGTGAACAGCGGGATGACGACGTGCACGGTCGCGGGCTCGACGTCGATGCCGGTGACGGTGTCGCCGTTGGCGTCCACGGGTCGGGCCTCGATCTCGCGGTTGACGTCGAACCCCTGGGGGTCCAGGGCCACGGCGACCTCGGCGGCGACCACGCTGGCCACGGCCGACGCGGCGCCCCGGATCGTCACGACCTCGGGGTCGTACTTCGTCTCGCCGACGTCGATCCCCTGCGGGGCGGGGCCGCGCTCCACGCGGACCGGCACCACCTTCTCCGCCGAGCTCTCGAGCACGACCTGGATCGTGCGGGGCGTCACCCCGATGATCGTGATGTCGGGGTCCAGCGCGGTGACCCGCACGGGCACGTTCACCGGCTGGCCGTCGGGCTTGACGTTGGTCAGGTCCACCGTCGCCCGGAAGTCGCCCGCCCGCGGGCGCTGGCTGCCTGCGGGCGCGAGGTAGCGGATCGAGTCCACGTCACGCAGCTGGTTGGTGATGATCGTCCCGGCGGGGCGGTTCTGGTCGGTGACGGTGATCGGGCCCTGGACCGTGCTCGCGTCCTGCGAGGCGACGAGCCCCGCGTAGAGGAACGTCGCGAGCCCGATCGCGGCCAGCTTGAGGGGCCAGTTGTGGGTCACGAACCCGACGGCGCGCCGGAGCCCACGCTGCACGTTCATCCGCCCGTCACCGCGCCGGCGGGCGTGCCCGCGTCGTCGTCGCCCGGGTGCGCCCCGGGCACGCGCGCCGTGACGTCGTGGTCGGCGTCGGCCGGCGCAGCGATACCGGTGCCGTCCGCCGCCGGGTCGGCGGGAGCCACCGGATCGGCGAGAGCCACCGCGACGGGGGTCGCGACCGGCGACGCTGCGGGGGTCGCCTCCTCGCGCCGCGGTCGCCGCCGCCGGATCCGGAGCCTGCCGGACCGGGTGACGGAGCCCCGGCGCAGGCCGCCCGGCGCCGCCGGCGTCTCGAGCAGGGCGATGAGCGCCCGCTCCAGCTGCGCCTCGGTGGGGACACGCACGATCCGCGCCCGCTCGACGACGCTCATCTGGCCGTTCTCCTCGGACACGACGACCGCGACCGCGTCCGTGTCCTCGGTGATGCCGAGCGCCGCGCGGTGACGCGTCCCGAACCGCTCCGAGAGCGTCATCTCGGTGAGCGGCAGGAGCGCGGCCGCGGCCAGGATGCCGTCGCCGCGCACGATGACCGCGCCATCGTGGAGCTCCGTGCGCGGCGCGAAGATCGTCGTGAGCAGCTCGTGAGACAGGTCGGAGTGGAGCATGACGCCCGATTCCGCGATCTCCTCGAGCCCCGTCTCGCGCTCGAGGACGATGAGCGCACCGTGGCCCTCGCGGGACAGCATCCCGGCGGCCTTGGCGACCTCGGCGGCGACGTGCTCCGTCCGGCGCTGCTCGGACGGCGACAGGAGCCAGCTCATCGATCCCACCCGCCCGATCCGCTCCAGCGCACGGCGGAGCTCCGGCTGGAACACGACCACGAGCGCGAACAGCCCGACGACGGCGCCGGCCTGGAGCAGCTGCGTGAACAGGCGGAGCTGAAGGAACTGGGCCAGCGCGTAGACCGCGAGCAGGATGGTCACGCCGATGACGAGGGTGACGGCGCGGGTGCCCCGGATCAGGCTGAACAGCCAGTAGATGAACAGGGCGGTGATGCCGATGTCGAGCAGGGTCGTCAGCGTGATCTGCCGGACGAGCGACTCGACAAACGGGAGCATCCTCGGCCGAGTGTAGCACCGGGGTTCCCGCGCTCAGCCGACCCGGCGGGGTCGTGGCCGAGGCGGTCCGCCCGTCAGCCCCGGGCGGCCCGTGCCGCGGCGACCCGGCCGGCGGCCCCGGCATCGGCGTCGAGCGCCACCAGCCGGTCGATCAGGTCGAGCTTCTCGGTGGCCAGCGCCCCCCAGCCGCGGCCGTCGTACAGCTCCACGAGCGCGAGATGCAGCCCGATGTCGTCGGGCACCAGCGAGAGCGCGAGATAGCACGCGTCGAGGGCCGCGTCGATGCGCCCTTCGCGGCGGTACGCGGCCGCGAGGTCGAGCAGCAGCTCCGGGCCGGCGGGCATCGCGCCCGCGGCGAGCGCGTCGTCCGCCTGGCGCGCGAGCGCGGCGACGTCGAGCCCGGGGTCCAGGTCGCGGTCCAGCGCCGCGCGCACGGGCACCGGCTCCGTACCGGCCGTCGCGGGCGTCGCGGCGTCGTCCGTGGCGATGGCAACGCCGTCGTCAGCGGCGGCCGGTTCCCCGGGCGCGTCCTCCCGGGCGACGGCGACGCCGTCGTCGAGAGCGGCCGGCTCGACCTGCGCGTGCTCCGGGGCGACGGCCTCGGGGGCGCCGGGACCGGTCGCGGGCCCAGGCTCGGGCGCCGCGGGCGTGGCGATGGCCGGCTGCTCGGCGACCGCGGGGCCGTCCAGGACCTGGAGCGCCCGCTCGAGCGCCAGTCTGCCGGGCTCGCCGGGCGAGGTCGCGCGGAGACGCTCGATGAGCGCCTCGAGCGTCCGGCGCCGCTCGCGGCCCTCTGCCAGCTCCAGGCCCCGCCGCGCGGCGTCCACCGCGTCCGCGAGCTTGCCGTTCGTCGCCCGCAGCTCCGCGAGCGCGTCGAAGGCGTTCGCCGCCTCGGGCCGGCGGTCGAGCGCCGCGAGCGCCTGTGCGCGGCCCAGCAGCGCGGCCTCGTCGCGGGGCGACAGGCTCAGCGCCGCCGTGTAGTGCCGGAGCGCGTCGGCGGGGCGCTTGCGGCGCATCAGCGCGGTGCCGGCACTGGTGTGGGGCGTGGACCGCTCGGGCGCGATCGCCGCGGCCTCGGCGTAGGCGGTGAGGGACTCCTCGAGCCGCCCGCGCAGCGACGCGACGTGGCCGCGCTTGAGCGCGTCCTTGTAGCGCTCGTACAGGGCCTCGCCGCTCATGCGTCCGCCTCCGCGACCGTCGTCAACGCCCGCCGCCGAGGAGCTCGACGAGCAGCGCCTTCTGCGCGTGCAGCCGGTTCTCCGACTGCTCGAAGATCCGGCTCCGGGGCCCGTCCATCACGTCGTTGGTGATCTCCTCGCCGCGGTGCGCGGGGAGACAGTGCATGACGAAGGCGTCCGGCGCACCCGCCAGGAGGTCCCGGTTGACCTGGTACGGGGCGAAGGCGTCACGCCGCTCCTCCGCCTCGGCCTCCTGGCCCATGGACGTCCAGGCATCGGTGTAGACGATGGCGGCGCCTTCCACGACGCCGCGCGGGTCGCTCTCGAACACCAGCCTGCCGCCGCTCGCGGAGGCGAGCTCGCGCGCCCGGGCGACGATCCGCTCGTTCGGCCCGTAGCCCACCGGGTGGGCGAGGCGGACCTCCATCCCCAGCGTCGCGCCCATCAGCGCGAGCGAGTGGTAGACGTTGTTCCCGTCGCCCACGAACGCGAGCGGGACCCCGCGCAGATCCGGCCCGACGAGCTCCGACACGGTGAACAGGTCGGCGAGCGCCTGGCACGGGTGCTCCCGGATCGTGAGGCCGTTGATGACCGGGATGGATGCGCGAGCCGCGAGCTCGACCACCACCTCGTGGGGCCCAGTCCGGGCCATGATCCCGTCCACGAACCGCTCCAGGTTGCGCGCGACGTCGCCCACGGTCTCCCGTCCGCCGAGCACGATCCCCTCGGTGAGGTAGATGGCATGTCCGCCGAGCTGGGTCATCCCCGCCTCGAACGTGACCCGCGTCCGTAGCGACGGCTTCTGGAACAGCATCGCGAGCGTGCGCCGCTCGAGCGGCGGCTCCGCGTGCCGCCGGTCCGCCACGTACTCCGCCTTGAGCGTGGCGGCCAGCGCGAACAGCCCCCCGATCTCCGCCGCGGTCAGATCGGCGGCACTGACGAGATCCCGTCCCCGAAGGCTGCCCATGCGACTCCCGATGCCGTGAATCAGAACGCCCGCGGTCGAGTGTGACCACGGGCGATCATCGTACTGGGTGTGTTGATCGTGAGCGGCTGCATGGCGGCCGAGGCGAAGGCGCCGGCGAGGAGCGGAGCGAGCGCACCCCAAGGTGCGTGAGCGAGCACCACAGCGGGCAACGCCCGCATCGGGCGTCAGGTGGCCGCGACTACCGCTTCGTGTACTGCGGGGCCTTGCGCGCGCGCTTGAGGCCGTACTTCTTGCGCTCCTTCATCCGCGGGTCGCGGGTCAGGAGGCCGGCCTGGCGGAGCGGCAGCCGGTTGGCGTCCGGGTCCACCTGGAGCAGCGCACGGGAGATGCCGTGGCGGATGGCGCCGGACTGGCCGGTGACGCCGCCGCCCTCGACCTTGATCAGCGTGTTGTAGCGGCCCTCGGTGCCGGTCACGCGGAACGGCATCCAGAGCTCGGCCTCGGGCAGGATCCCGCCGAAGAAGTCCTCGGGGGTCTTCCCGTTGATGACCATCTGGCCGTCACCGGGGATGAGGCGGATGCGGGCAACCGCCGTCTTCCGGCGACCGGTGCCCCAATAGAACGAAGGCGTCGACATCAGGGCTCCTTAGGCGAGCGGCTCGGGCTTCTGGGCCTGGTGCGGGTGTTCGCTCCCCGCATAGACCTTCAGCTTGCGCAGCATCTGGGTTCCGAGCCGGTTGTGCGGCAGCATCCCCTTGACCGTCCGGCGGATGACCTCCTCCGGGCGGCGGTTCAGCAGGTGACCGAGGGTCTCCTCCTTGAAGCCGCCGGGATAGCCGCTGTGACGGGCGTAGACCTTGCTCTCGAGCTTGTCCCGGGTCACGGTGATCCGCGACGCGTTGAGCACGATGACATGGTCGCCGGTGTCCATGTGGGAGGCGTAGGTGGGCTTGTGCTTCCCCTCGAGGACGTGCGCGATCCGCGTCGCAAGGCGGCCGAGCGTCTCGTCCGTCGCGTCGACGACGTACCAGCGTCGCTCGATCTCGCTCTCTCGAGGCGTATAGGTCTTCGCGCTCATTCCTCGTCTTCCTTGTCGTCCCACGTCGTCCGCCGTCCGAGGACGACGCGACGGAGGCAGAGTCCCTTGGCGGGGGCGGCTGCCCCGTTGAGTGCGGGCTCCCGTCCGGCGAGTGCCGACCGGAGGCCCGTTGCATCCATCTTGTCCAGGCCGACCTCCACGAGGCCGGCGACCATCCGGCGGACCTGCCCCCGGATGAACGATTCCGCCCGGACGTCGATCGTCACCAGGCGGCCCTCGCTCCGGACCCGGACCGAGTGCACGGTCCGGACCGGGTTCCGGTCCGTCGCCCCGCCGAAGGCCGTGAAGTCGTGCCGGCCCTCGAAGACCGACGCGGCGTCCGCCATGGCGGCGATGTTCAGTTGTCTCCGCACCCCGAGCGCCTGGCGCTCGCGGAGCGGGCTTCGCGGCCCGTTCCAGACGGTGTAGCGGTACTCCCTGTACCGCGCCGCATAGCGCGGGTGGAACCCGTCGGGCACCCGCCGGAGATCGCGGATCGCGACATCCCGCGGGAGCAGGGCGTTGACCGCCCGCTGGAGCACCGCCACGGGAACCTCGCCACGGGCGGTGAATGCGATCACCTGCCCCTGCGCGTGGACCCCGGCGTCGGTGCGTCCGGCCCCGTCGACCACCACCCGCTCGCCTCCGTTGAGGCGAGCCAGCGCGGCCTCGAGCTCTCCCTGGACCGTCCGGGCGTTCCGCTGGAGCTGGAACCCGGCAAAGTCCGTTCCGTCGTATTCACACCGAGCCATGAACCGGCGCGGCGCACCCTCTCGGGCGCTCATGTCGTCTCCGGTGATCCGGCCGGTGCGTGCGTTGCCACGTGTGCTCCCTCGCTCACGCACCGGAGTGCGCTCGTTCGGGTGCTCGGTGGCGCCTTCGCACCTGCGCGGCTGACCGGCGACTCAGGTGATCGTCAGACCAGCTCGATCTGGACGATCTCGGCGGCATCACCCTTGCGCTGGCCGATGTGGACCAGGCGGGTGAACCCGGACTGGCGGTCGGCGTACTTGGGGGCGATGACGTCGAACAGCTTGGTCACGACGAGCGGCTCGTTCGGGAGCTCCGAGACGACCGTCCGCCGGGCCGCGAGGTCACCGCGCTTGGCGAGCGTGATCATGCGCTCCACCTGGCCGCGGATCTCCTTGGCCTTCGCCTCCGTCGTCTGGACGCGCTCGTAGCGCAGGACGGAGACCATGAGGTTCTTGTACAGGGCCATGCGGGGGCCGTGCTTGCGCGACAGCTTGCGCCCGTCGACTCGATGGGAGGACATGGCTCAGCCTTCCTCCTCGTCGCCGAAGGCCTCGTCGTCCTCGCCCTCGGCGAGGCCGTCCGACTCCGTCTCCGGGACGATGAAGCCCCGCATGCGCAGGCGCTCCTTCATCTCGTCGAGCGACTTCTTGCCGAAGTTGCGCATCCGGAGGAGGTCGTCGTCCTTGAGCTGGAGCAGCTGGCCGACCTTGACGATGTTGTTGCGCTTGAGCGAGTTGTAGGCCCGCATCGGCAGGTCCAGCTCCTCGATCGGCATGTCGAGCATGTTCGGGGGGAGCTGGGGCACGCCGGCGGCGGCGCGGTCCGGCGCGGCGGCCTGGACGCCGATCGTCACGAACGGCTGGAACTGGCGCACGAGGATGTCCGCGGAGCGCGACAGCGCCTCCTCGGGGGTGATCGTGCCGTCCGTCTCGATCTCGATCGTGAGCTTGTCGAAGTTGGTCATCTGACCGACCCGCATGCCCTCGACCCAGTAGTTGACCTTGCGCACCGGGGTGAAGATCGCGTCGACCGCGATGACGCCGATCGGCAGGGCCTCGGAGCGCTCCGCGGCGAGGTAGCCGACGCCGCGCTCGACCGTGAGGTCCATCTCGATCGTCACATCGTCCGAGTCGATCGTCATGAGCACGAGCTCGGGGTTGACGATCTCCACGTCCGCCGACTCGGCGATGTCCGCGGCGATGACCGGGCCGGCGCCGCTCTTGATGAGCCGGAGCTGGACCGGGTGCGACGCGAAGCTCTTGAGCCGGAGCTTCTTGACGTTGAGGACGATCTGGGTGACGTCCTCCTTGACGCCCGGGATCGTCGAGAACTCCTGGTACACGTCGCGGATCTGGATCGACGTGACGGCCGCCCCTTCGAGGGACGACAGGAGGACGCGGCGAAGGGCGTTGCCGAGGGTGACGCCGTAGCCCGCCTGGAGCGGACCGGCCTCGTACTTGGCGTACGTGCCGGCCTCGGCGACGGGCTCGATCTGGGGAGTCTCGAGTTCGATCATGAAGGGCGGCTACCTCGAGTAGTACTCGACCACGAGCTGCTCGTTGAAGTCGAGCGGCATCTGGTCGCGGCGCGGCATGGCGATCACGGACCCGGCGAGGTTCGCCGCGTCGAGGCTCAGCCAGTCCGGGGCCTGGTGCGATTTGATCGTCTCCTTGACCACCTTGAACAGCTCGCGCTCGCGGTGCGACTGGCGCACCTCGACCTTGTCGCCGATCTTGAGGCTGTAGGAGGGGATGTTCGTCGGGACGCCGTTCACCGCGAAATGGCCGTGGGTGACCATCTGGCGGGCGGCGGCGCGCGACGGCGCGAAGCCGAGGCGGTAGACGACGTTGTCCATGCGCTGCTCGAGCGAGCGGAGCAGGTACTCGCCGGTCACGCCGGAGTGGCGGGACGCCTCGACGAAGTAGTTGCGGAACTGCTTCTCGAGGACGCCGTAGACGCGGCGGACCTTCTGCTTCTCGCGGAGCTGCAGGCCGTAGTCGCCGACCTTGCGGCGGCGGACGCCATGCTGTCCCGGCGGCGTCGGGCGCCGCTCGAAGGAGCACTTCTTGGTGTAGCAGCGGCTGCCTTTGAGATAGAGCTTCAGCCCCTCGCGGCGGCAGAGCCGGCAGACGGCATCGGTGTATCGGGCCATGGTCTCTCGGTGCTCAGACGCGGCGCCGCTTGGGCGGGCGGCATCCGTTGTGCGGGATGGGCGTGACGTCGGTGATCGCGCTGACCTCGAGGCCTGCGGCCTGGAGGGAGCGGATCGCCTGCTCGCGGCCGGCGCCGGGTCCCTTGACGTAGACCTCGACCTGGCGCATGCCGTGCTCCATGGCGCGGCGTGCGGCCCCGTCCGCGGCGAGCGCGGCGGCATACGGCGTGCTCTTCCGGGAGCCCTTGAACCCGGCGATGCCAGCGGAACCCCACGAGATGACGGCCCCGGTCTGGTCCGTGATCGTCACGATCGTGTTGTTGAAGCTTGCCAGGATATGGACGTGCCCCTGCGGGACGTTCTTGCGCTCCCGGCGCCGCTGCTTGACGGCGCGCTTTCGATCGGCCATGCCTTAGCGGTTCCTCGTCACTTCGTCTTCTTCCGCGCGCCGACCGTCTTCTTGGGTCCTCGGCGCTGGCGGGCGTTGGTCTTGGTCCGCTGCCCCCGAACCGGCAGGTTGCGGCGATGCCGCGAGCCGCGGTACGACCCGATCTCGACGAGGCGCTTGATGTTCAGCGCCACCTCGCGACGGAGATCGCCCTCGACCTTGAGACTGCGGTCGATGACCTCGCGAAGCCGGTTGACCTGGTCTTCGGTGAGGTCCCGGACACGCGTGTCGGGGTTGACGTTGGTCTGCTTGAGGATCTTCTGGCTGGAGGACAGCCCGACCCCGTAGATGTAGGTGAGGGCGATCTCGACGCGCTTCTCGCGCGGGATGTCGATGCCTGCGATACGTGCCATCGCGTCAGCCCTGCCGCTGCTTGTGCTTGGGGTTTTCGCAAATGACCATCACGGTGCCGTGGCGCCGGATGACCTTGCAGTTGTCGCACCGCGTCTTGACGGATGCTCTGACCTTCACCGGGTTCCTCGATTACTTCAGGCGGTACGTGATCCGACCCCGAGTGAGGTCGTATGGAGACAGCTCAACGCGGACGCGGTCGCCGGGCAGGATGCGGATGAAGTTCATCCGAAGCTTGCCGCTGATGTGCGCGAGGACGCGGTGGCCGTTCTCGAGCTCCACCGCGAACATCGTGTTCGGCAGCGGCTCGATGACGGTCCCTTCGACTTCGATCGCGTCCTTCTTCGCCAACCTGGCTCCCTGGTCCTCTCAGCAATGAGTGCCGACCCGGCTGGGCCGACACACGAACGGTGAGGATATCAACTCTCGTCGAATCCCACAACACCCAGGCTCCGTCAGACCCTGGTCAGGATCTCCGGCCCGTCCGGGGTGACGGCGATGGTGTGCTCGAAGTGCGCAGCGAGCGACCCGTCCACCGTGACCACGGTCCAGCGGTCCGGCATCAGCGCCGTCTCCTCGTGCCCCAGCGTGAACATGGGCTCGATGGCGAGGCAGTGCCCGGGCTCGAGGCGGATCCCCCGGTCCCGGGTGCGGAAGTTGGGGACCGCCGGGTCCTCGTGCATGTCGCGGCCGATGCCGTGGCCGGTGTAGCCGCGGACGACGCCGTAGCCGCGTTCGAGGGCGATGGCCTCGACCGCGATCCCGATGTCGCCGACGTGGTTGCCGGGGCGCGCCGCGCCGATGCCGGCCATCATCGCGAGGCGGGTTGCCTCGACGAGGCCGGCGGTCGCGGGCGTCGCGGCCTCGGGACCCCCGCAGATGAAGCTCCGGGCGCCGTCGCCGTTCCAGTCCTGCCAGATGACGCCCACGTCCACCGACACCACCTGGCCGGACCGCAGCTCCCGGTCGCCGGGGATGCCGTGCACGATCTCGTGGTCGATCGAGATGCAGCTCGCCCACCGGTAGGCCCGCGGGTCGTCGGGGTTGTAGCGCCGGCCGCCGATGTAGCCCACGAACGACGGGATGCCGCCCGCCTCCCGGATGTGGCGGTCGGCGAGGGCGTTGATCTCCGCGGTCGAGGCGCCGGGCCGGATGGCGCCCTCGACGAGGGCGAGGACCTCGGCCACGATGCGCCCGGCCGAGCGCATCTTCGCGATCTCGGCCTGCGACTTGCGGGTGATCGCCATCAGCCGGCAGCGCGCTCCGATGGCTCGCCGGCGGGGCGGATCCCCGCCGCCGCGAGCTCGCGGTCGATCGCCTCGGCGACGCCGTCGATGGGCAGCAGCCCGTCCACGGTGTGGAGCACGCCCGATGACCGGTAGTGCTCGATGACGTCGGACAGCGCGGAGAGCTGCTGCGCCATGCGGAGCCGGATGGTGTCGGGCTGGTCGTCCCGCCGCTGGTACAGCTCGGACCCGTCCAGGTCGCAGATCCCGGGGACGTTGGGCGGGCTGAACACCTCGTGATACGGGTGCCCGGCGGTGCGGCAGATCCAGCGGCCCGACATGCGCCGGACCAGCTCGTCGCCGTGGATGTCGATCAGCACGGCGGCGGACACCCGCTCGCCGCGATCGACCAGCGCATCGTCGAGCGCTTTCGCCTGCACGGCCGTCCGCGGGAAGCCGTCGAGGATGACGCCATGGCCCGCGTCCGGGCGGCTGAGCCGCTCGAGCAGCAGGCGCACGGTGATCTCGTCAGGGACGAGCTGCCCCGCGTCCATGTAGCGACGCGCATCCATGCCCAGGGTGGTCCCATCCCGAACGGCGGCCCGGAACAGGTCCCCGGTGGCGACCACCGGGATCCCGAGCCGATCCGAGAGGAGGGGAGCCTGGGTGCCCTTCCCGGCACCAGGGGCGCCGAGAAGAACAACCACGTTCACCGAATGAAGCCCTCGTACTGGCGGATCAGGAGCTGGGCTTCGAGCTGCTTCATGGTCTCGACGACGACGCTGACCACGATGAGGATGCCCGTGCCACCCAGCGCGAGACCCTGGAACTGCGGCTGGACGAGGCCGATGAACGGGGGCAGCGCCGCGACGATGCCCAGGAACAGGGCGCCGGCGACGGTGATCCGCGTGACCACCCGTGCGAGGTAATCCTGCGTCGGCCGTCCGGGCCGGATGCCCGGGATGAACCCGCCGTTCTTGCGCAGCTGCTCGGCGGTCTCGTCCGGCTTGAACGTGAACGCCGTGTAGAAGTACGTGAAGCCGACGGTCAGCAGGAAGTAGAGCAGGACGTACAGCCACGATCCCTGGCCCAGCCACTGCACCACGCCCTTCGCGATGTCCCCGATGGGGCTCGGCGAGTTGACGAAGTAGCTGGCGATCTGGCTCGGGAACAGCAGGATGCTCACCGCGAAGATGATCGGGATGACACCCGCCTGGTTGACCCGCAGCGGCAGGAACGTCTGGCCGCCCTGGTACATGCGCCGGCCCCGGACGCGCGAGGCGTACTGGATGGGGATGCGGCGCTGGCCCTCCTGGATGTAGATGATCACCGCGACGGCGGCGATGCCCAGGATGCCGAACAGGACGAGCCGGGCGAGGTCGGGGTTGCTGAGGAAGCCCGTGAGCGCGCCGGGGGCGCGGCTGACGATGCCCGCGAAGATGATGAAGCTGATGCCGTTGCCGATCCCCTTCTCGGTGATCAGCTCGCCCAGCCACATCAGGGTGATCGAGCCCGCCGTGAGGGTCACGATCTGGGTCAGCGTCTCCCAGCTGCCGAGGTCGAACGGCGTGGACAGCACGTTCTGGCTCGAGAGCAGGGCGAGGAACCCGTACGCCTGGAGGAGCGCCATCGGCACCGCGAGATAGCGCGTGTACTGGTTGATCTTCTGGCGCCCGTACTCGCCCTCGCGCTGCAGCGACTGGAGCGACGGGACCACGCCCGTCATGAGCTGCATGATGATCGAGGCGTTGATGTACGGGTTCACGCCGAGCGCGACGACCGAGAAGTTCGTCAGGCCGCCGCCGGAGAACAGGTCCAGCAGCCCGAAGATCTGGTTCGTCTCGAGGAACGTCTTCAGCTGGTCGCTGTTGACGCCCGGGACCGGGACGTGCGCGAGCAGCCGGAAGACCACCAGGATCCCGGCGACGTAGAGGATCCGGCGCCGGAGATCCGGCGCCCGGAACGCGTTGAGCAGTGCCTCGAACACGGCGCGCTAGCCGTTGTCGGCGGGGGCGTCTGCCTCGTCGGCGGACGCATCGGCCTCGTCGACGGCCGCGGCCTCCGGCTCGGGCGCCGGCTCGTCGGCCACGGGGGCCTCGTCGGCGTCCGCGACGGCCTCGGCCTCGGCGGCCTTGGACGCGCGGGGTGCCTTGGCCGGCTTCGGCGCGGGCGCGTCGTCGGACCCGGCCTCGACGCCGAGGGCCGCCATCGGCTCGCTCGGGATCTCGATGACCTGGGCGGTGCCGCCCGCGGCCTCGATCTTCTCCCGGGCGCTCTTCGTGAACGCGTCGGCGAGCACGAACAGGGTCGTGGTGACCTCGCCCATGCCCAGGATCTTGAGCGGCAGGCGATCGCGGCGAACGAGCCCGGCCTGCTTGAGCGTGTCGGCGTTGACCGTGACCGGGGCGCCCTTCTGGACCTCCAGCCTGCCCGCCTCGATCGCCGCACTGATCGCGCCGACGTTGACGACCTCGTACTGGATGTCGTTGATGTTGCGGAAGCCGCGGAGCTTCGGGATCCGGATGTGCAGGGGGGTCTGGCCGCCCTCGAACCACGCCGGGATCGACGCGCCGGCGCGCGAGCGCTGGCCCTTCGTGCCGCGGCCCGCGGTCTTGCCCTTGCCGGCCGCGATGCCGCGCCCGACGCGGGTCTTCCGGGTGACCGACCCCTCGGCGGGGTGCAGGTCGTGGATCTTCATCTACTTGGTCTCCGGGGTCGTCGCGCCCTCGGGCAGCTCCTCGACGGTCACGAGGAAGCGGACCTGGCGGACCATGCCGCGGACGGCCTCGTTGTCCGGGAGGACGGACGAGCTGCCGATGCCGTGGAGGCCCAG
>JAICUV010000274.1 GCA_025935655.1 Chloroflexota bacterium
CGCGCGTACATCGCGCTCACCAAGCCGCGGATCATCGAGCTGCTGCTCATCACCACGATCCCCGCGATGGTCCTCGCGACCCGCGACATCCCGGCGATGAGCACCGCCGAGTGGTTCCGTATCGCGTTCTGGACCCTCCTCTGCGGGTCGCTCGCGGCGGGCTCGGCCAACGCGATCAACCAGTATCTCGACCGCGACATCGACATGCTGATGAGCCGCACGCGCAAGCGGCCGCTGCCGGCCCACAACGTCTCGCCCGAGAACGCGGTCGTGTTCGGGATCGTGCTCGGCGTGATCTCGATCGCGCTGATGGCCTGGTACGTCAACCTCGTCGCGGCCTTCCTGACGCTGCTCGCGATCGCGTTCTACGTGTTCGTCTACACGCTGATGCTCAAGCGCACGACCCCGTCGAACATCGTCATCGGCGGCGCCGCGGGCGCCCTCCCGCCGGTCATCGGCTGGGCGGCGGTCACCGGCCGCGTGGAGGTGCCGGCGCTGCTCCTGTTCGCGATGGTCTTCTACTGGACCCCGCCGCACTTCTGGGCGCTCGCCCTGCGGATCCGCAAGGACTACGAGGCCGCGCGGGTGCCGATGCTGCCCGTCGTGAAGGGCGTCCCCGAGACGGCGCGCCAGATCGCCCTGTACACGGTGCTCCTGGTCGCGATCAGCCTGGTCTTCTTCGCGGTCGCGAAGATGGGCGCGATCTACCTCGTCGCGGCGGTCGTGCTCGGCGCGATCTTCCTGTGGCGCGCGTACGGCCTGATGCGCCAGTCCGGCTCGCCCGAGGGGTCGCTGCGGCAGTCGATCCGGCTGTACAAGTTCTCGATCAGCTACCTGACCCTGCTGTTCGCGGCCGTCGCGGTGGACAGCCTCGTGCTGGGGCGGATCGCCTGAGCGCGCCGGGGCGCCGCGCGGTGGGCGCCGTCCTCGTCCCGCTGCTGCTCGCCGTGGGCCTCGTGCTCGCCGGGTCGTCGGCCACGCTCGCGTCGTGCGCGACCGCGCCCCGCTCCGCGGCGGACTCGGTGCTGTTCGGCGACGTCGTGTTCGTGGGCACGGTCCTGCGGACGGAGAACGACGGGCGCTGGCCGACAGTCCGCGTGGAGGAGCGCTGGAAAGGCGCGCGCGACCTGGCCGACACGGTCGTCGTGCGCGGGGGGCCGGAGCCCGGGACCGCGACGTCGGTGGACCGCACCTACCTGCCGGGCCGGTACCTGTTCGTGGTGACGGCGCCGGGCGGGATCCTGACCGACGACGCGTGCAGCGGCACCCGGCCCTGGACCGACGACCTCGCCGCGCTCCGGCCGCCCGGCGTGTCGCCGGCGGCCGTGGCACTGCCCACCGATCCACTCGGCTCGCTGGACATGAGCGAGGTCGCGGCCGTGGCGGGGCTGCTCGTGTGCCTGCTGGTGGCGGTCGTCGCCTACCTGTACGTCCTCCGGGCGCGCCGCCGACCGCCCGACTGGCACCGCTAGCGTCCGCCGAGGGCTGCTCGCCGAAAGCCTGCTCGCCGAGGGCTACTCGCCCAGCGTCCCGCGGGCCTCGAGCATTGCCCGCCGCCGCTTCGAGACGCGGCCGTCGCGGTCGAACACGCGGAGCATCAGCTGCACCAGCGGCCCGATGCCCAGCGCGAACACGACCGTCCCCAGGCCGATCGTGCCGCCCGCGAGGAACCCCAGCACGAGCACCGTGAGCTCCACCGCGGTCCGTGCCCGGCGGATCGACCAGCCGAACCGGAAGTGGAGACCCGTCATCAGGCCGTCGCGCGGGCCCGGCCCGAGGTCCGACGCGAGGTAGAGGCCGCTCCCCGCGGCGATGGTGACGACGCCCAGCAGCATCACGAGCAGCTGCTGTGGCTGGCCGGTGATCGTGGGCAGCACGCCCATCGCGACGTTCGTCGCCGTCCCGATCAGCAGGATGTTGAGCACGGTCCCGACGCCCGGCCGCTCGCCCAGCGGGTACCAGGCGGCGAGGATCGGGATGCCGAGGACGATGCTGACCGTTCCCAGCTGGACGCCCAGCTGCCTGGCGATGCCCTGGTGGAAGACCTCCCACGGGCCGAGCCCCATGCCCGCCTCGGCCATGAACGCGATCCCGATGCCGAACAGGAGGAGACCGGCGAGGAGGCCGGGGATCCGTGGCAGGACCACAGAGGGGGCCCAGCGCGAGGCGGGCTCGTGGACGTGGTCGATGGTGGGGTGGGGCACCCGGCCGATGGTACCGGCGGCTCCGCGCGCGGTGTGTCACGATCGTCGCATGGAGCTCACCTTTCTCGGCGGTGCCCGCACGGTCACCGGCTCGCGCCACCTCCTCGACACCGGGCGCGCCCGGGTCCTCGTCGACTGCGGCATGTTCCAGGGAGGCCCCGACGAGACGATGCGCAACCGCGTGCCGCTCGGGTTCGACCCCGCGACGCTCGACGCGGTCGTGCTGACGCACGCGCACCTGGACCACTGCGGGCTGCTCCCGCTGCTGGTGGCGAAGGGGTTCCGCGGCCAGATCGTGTGCACGGCCGCGACCGCGGAGCTTGCCCGGCTGGTCCTCTTGGACTCGGCGAAGCTCCAGGCGGAGTTCGCGAAGCGGGACGCGCGGCGCGAGCACCGGGACCCCGTGCGGGCAGCCGCGGACGACAAGCGCGACATGACGGAGTTCGAGGCGGCGCTCGACCTCGCGGTCACCGGCGCGGCGTCACCGGGCGGACCGGACCCGGAGGACCTGCTCCGGGCCGCGCCGCCGGTCGTGGAGGTCGACCTCGACGGGCCGCTGTACACCGAGGACGAGGTCGACCTGGTGCTCGGGATGTTCCGCCCGGTCCCGTACGGGCAGGAGTACGAGGTCGCGACGGGCGTCCACGTCACGCTGCTCGACGCGGGCCACATCCTCGGCTCGGCGCTCCTCCGCATGCGGATCACCCCGGCAGGTGGCGGCCGGGACACGATGGTGGTGTTCTCGGGCGACCTCGGCCGACCCGGAACGCCGATCCTGCGCGACCCGACCGTGGTCACCGACGCGGACTTCGTCCTGTGCGAGTCCACGTACGGCGGACGCGAGCACGAGGCCGCCGAGGTCTCGATCAACATCCTGGCCGATGTCGTCAACGAGGTCGCGCGGCGGAAGGGCGTGCTGCTCATCCCGTCGTTCGCGATCGGCCGGACCCAGGAGATCGTGTGGGAGCTCGGGCGGCTGCTGGACGCCGGGCGGATCCCCCAGCTGCCGCTGTACCTCGACTCCCCGATGGCCAAGGGCGCCTCGGAGATCTACCGCGCGCATCCCGAGGCCTACGACGAGGAGACCGGGGCCTTGCTCCGGGCCCACGAGGCGCCGCTGGACTATCCGGCGCAGCACGTCGTCCAGAACGTCGAGGAGAGCCAGCGCATCGAGCGGTCGTCGCCGCCGTACATGATCGTCGCGTCCAACGGGATGCTCACGGGCGGCCGATCCGTGGGCCATGCCGAGCATCTCCTCGGCGACCCGTCGGCGACCATCCTGTTCGTGGGCTACCAGGGCGAAGGCACGCTCGGCGGCCACCTCGTGCGGGGCACGGACACGGCGCGGATCGCGGGCAAGCAGATCAAGGTCAGGGCCACGATCCGGTCGCTCGACGGGTTCTCCGCGCACGCCGACGAGCCAGAGCTGCTCGACTGGCTGGGCAACTTCATCAAGGGCCGCCGCCCCGGCGACAAGGGCGTGCCGAAGACGGTGTTCCTCGTCCACGGCGACCCGCCGGCCCAGGAGGCGCTGTCACCGAAGGTGCGCGCGCTCGGGTTCGGCGTCGAGGTCCCGGCCTGGCTGCAGACGGTGTCGCTGGACTAGCTGCTCGAAGGAGGATCCGCACCTTGGCCATCGTCCAACCCGCGGCGCCGCGTCCGCCCGCTCCCGTCCCGGCCGACGCCATCGCGAACATCCGCGCGCCGTTCCGCAAGGCGACGCTGCTCCCCGCGATGGCCTACCACGACGAGGCGGTCTACGCGTGGGAGCGGGAGGAGATCTTCTTCCGCGACTGGATCGCGGTGGGGCGGGCGGAGGAGGTCGCCGAGCCCGGGTCCTTCGTGCTGCGCGACCTGTTCGGCGAGAACGTCATCATCGTCCGCGGCAGGGACGACGTGATCCGCGCGTTCTACAACGTGTGCCGCCACCGGGGGACCGCGGTGGAGGAGCGTGAGTGCGGCACCGCCGTCCGGTTCCAGTGCCCCTACCACGCCTGGATCTACGACCTCGACGGCCGGCTCGTCCGGGCGAAGCACACCGAGGACCTCGAGGACTTCAGCTTCGAGGGGTTCGGGCTCCAGGCGATCCGGTGCGAGACGTGGGGCGGCTTCTTGTTCCTGTGCTTCGCGGGTGAGGACGTCACGCCGCCGCTTCGCGAGTACATGGGGGATTGGTTCGAGC
>JAICUV010000228.1 GCA_025935655.1 Chloroflexota bacterium
GCAGGCGCTGTGCGAGGCGGCAGGGCTCGCGTACACGGGATCCGGCGTCACCGCCAGCGCGATCGGCATGGACAAGGCGGTGTTCAAGCGGCTCGTGCGCGGGCTCGGGCTCCCCGTCGTGGACTGGCGGGAGGTGCGTGCGGCCCGCTGGGCGCGGGATCCCGACGGCGTCCTCACCGAGCTCGAGGCGTTCGCGTCGTCGACCGGCGACGCTCGGCTCATGGTCAAGCCCGCGGGGCTCGGCAGCTCCGTCGGCATGACGCTGGCGCACACGGCGGGCGAGCGGGGGGCCGCCCTCGACGAGGCCTTCCGCTTCGACGACGTGGCGCTCGTGGAGCGGTACGTCGCGGGCGCGCGCGATCTCGAGGTCTCGGTCATCGGCAACGAGCCCGACCGCCTGGAGCTCTATGGCCCGGGGGAGATCGTGCCCGGCCACGAGTTCTACGACTACGCGGCGAAGTACACGCCAGGGCTGTCCCGGACGACGACGGCCGCGGACGTGCCCCCGATCATCGCCGAGTCGATGCGCAAGCTGGCCCGCGACACGTACCGCGCCTGCGGCTGCGAGGGGTTCGCCCGCGTCGACTTCCTGCTCGCGGGCGACCAGCTCGTGATCAGCGAGATCAACACGATCCCGGGCTTCACGCCCATCAGCCTGTTCCCGACCATGCCGTCGACGGGGGGCTACGGGTTTGCCGACGTGTGCCGGCGGGTGGTGGACCTGGCCCTCGAGCGAGACGCGTCGCGCGTCCGCCACCGCCTCACGGCCGCCGACCTGCCGCGCTGACGATGGCCCGATCCAACCCCGTCGCCCGCAAGCCCGCTGCCTCGGCCGTCCGCCGGCACAAGCCCGTCGCGCTCCGGCCCGGCGCGCGCCCGGGGGGCGGCATCCGGCGCACGAAGCCCGTCAGGCGGGCATCGGCGGGCCTCACGCCGGTGCGCGCGGGGGCCGCCCTGGCGCTGCTCGTCGCCGCGGGCGGGCTCTACGGCGCCATGTCCTCGGACGTGTTCACCGCGCGCGCGACGATCGTCGAGGGCAACACCTGGACGCCCCAGGACGCGATCCTCGCCGCGCTCGCCGTGCCCGACGGCGCGAACGTGTTCACGATGCGGACGAGCGATCTCGAGGCGCGGCTGGAGCAGATCCCCGCCGTGGCCGGGGCCACCGTCAGCATCGCGCTGCCGGACCAGGTCCGCGTCCAGGTGGCGGAGCGCCAGGCGCTGCTGGCCTGGAAGGTCGGCCAGCACCTGTTCCTCGTGGCGGCGGACGGGACGCTGTTCGGGGCGGTCGGCGACCAGGGATCGGACGCCGCGGCGAGCCTGCCCGTCGTGAACGACCGGCGGATCGCCTCCGCCGAGCTCGGGGTGGGCTCGAAGCTCGACCCGGTCACGCTCGACGCCGCGCTGCGGCTCGGGTCGCTCACGCCAGCCGACGTCGGGAGCACGGGCGACGCCGTCCACATCCGCGTGGACGACGAGAACGGCTTCGTCCTGCGCGGCGACCCGGCGGGCTGGAACGCGGTGTTCGGCTTCTACACGCCGACGCTGCGCACGACCGACCTCATCCCGGGCCAGGTCCGGCTGCTGCGCAGCCTGCTGCTCGACCCGGCGCACGAGGAAGGCAACGTCCTGCGCGTGATCCTCGCCGACGAGCGCAGCGGCACCTGGATCCCGCGGACGACGCCCGAGCCGTCAGCGAGCGCGAAGCCGTGAGCGTCTCGTCGGGTATCCTCACCGCAGCGTTCAACCCGACGGAGGCTGCCCGCCCGTGCTCCTGCCCCTCGTGGGTCTTCTCGTCGGCGTCGTGGCGGGACTCATCCTCAACGTCAACGTCTCCTTCGAGCTCTCGCGCTACTCGGCGGTGGCGATCCTCGCCGCTCTCGATTCCGTCCTCGGGGCGGTCCGGGCGGAGCTCGACGGGGTCTACGACAACCGGATCTTCATCAGCGGGTTCCTCGTCAATGCCATCGTGGCGGTGCTCCTGACCTTCATCGGCGACCGGCTGAGCCTCGACCTCTACCTGGTCGCGCTGATCAACTTCGGGTTCCGGATCTTCAACAACGTCGCGCTCATCCGGCGTCACTTCATCTAGGCTCAGACCGGCGGCGAAGCCGCCCCGAACAGCGAGGGACGACAGGCAGGTGGAACGGGAAGCGGTCCTGGTCGGCATCGACGTCGGCACGTCGAAGGTCTGTGCGCTCATCGGCGAGGTCGGCCGTGACGGGCGCCTGACGATCATGGGCCACGGGACGGTCCCCGCCTCGGGCCTCAAGAAGGGCGTCGTGGTCAACATCGACCAGACGGTCCGGTCGATCGCGGATGCCGTCGAGCGCTCGGAGCGGCTCTCCGGCTGGAAGATCGACCGCGCCTTCGTCGGCGTCGGCGGCCAGCACGTCGAGAGCCTCAACTCCACGGGCCAGGTCGCGGTCACCGCGCACCACCGCGAGGTCACCCGCGAGGACATCAACCGCGCGATCGAGGTCGCCCGCGCCGTGTCCATCCCGTCCAACCGGGACGTGCTCCACGTCGAGCGGCGCGGGTTCACGGTGGACGGCCAGGAGGGTGTCAAGGACCCCCTCGGGATGAGCGCCCTGCGGCTCGAGGTCGAGGCCCACATCGTCTCGGCATCGGCGACCGCGGTCCAGAACCTCACCAAGTGCGTCCAGCTGGCGGGCGTGAAGATCGACGAGCTCGTCGTGAACGGGCTCGCCTCCGCGGAGGCCGTGCTCACCGAGACGGAGAAGGAGCTGGGCGTCGCGGTGGCCGACATCGGCGCCGGGACGATCGACCTCGCCCTGTTTGCGGACGGCTCGCCGTTCCACACGGCGGTGCTGCCGGTCGGCGGCAACAACGTGACCAACGACGTGGCGATCGGCGTCAAGACCACGCTCCAGGTCGCCGAGGAGCTCAAGGTCCGACACGGCACGTGCGACCTGCGCAACCTCAGCGACGAGGAGATCAGCGTCTCCGTCCTGGGCGAGGACGCCGGTCGGACCGTCAGCCGGGAGGAGCTGTGCCGGATCATCGAGGCCCGGATGCGCGAGACGTTCGAGCTGCTCCGGACCGAGATGACCCGCAGCGGCCACGGGATGCTCCCCGCCGGGATCATCCTCACCGGCGGTGGCGCGCAGCTCGCGGGCACGGCGGAGCTCGGCCGCGAGGTCCTCCAGATGCCGGTCCGGGTGGCGGGCCCCACGGGCATCGGCGGCCTCGTCGACACGATCCAGGACCCCGCGTACTCCACCTGCGTGGGCTTGCTCCGCTGGGGCGCCAACGTCATCGGCGCGGACGAGCCGCTGCGCTACGAGTCGGCGCCGGGCGGCGGCGGCATCGGCCGCCTCCGGGACGCGATCCGCTCGATCTTCCCGTAGCCGCCGGTCCGCCATGCGCTCGATCGAGCTCGAGGTCCGGACGGGTCGCGACCGCGGGTTCACGGACCTGACGCCGGCGTGCGCCCGGTTCGCCGCCGACGCGGCCGAGGGCGGCGACGGGCTGCTGTCGGTGTTCGTGCCCCACGCGACGGCCGGCGTCGTCGTGATCGAGCTCGGCGCGGGCTCGGACGTGGACGCCGTCAAGGCGCTGGACCGGCTCCTGCCGCGGGACGACCGCTGGACGCACCGTCACGGCTCGCCCGGTCACGGCGCCGATCACGTCGTGCCGCTGCTCGCGAGCCCCTCGCTCACCGTGCCCGTCATCGCGGGCCGCCTGACGCTCGGGACGTGGCAGTCGATCACGCTGCTCGATCCCAACGAGGACAACGCCACGCGGCGCGTCCGGCTGAGCTTCCTCGCCGGCTGAGGGACCGTGGCGCGCCGGCAGGATCCGGTGCGCCGACGCGGATTCGGAGAGGATTCACCGGGACCGCAGAGGGCCCCGGCGGGTATACTCCGCGGAAGCCCGAGGAACCCAACGCGGCGCCGGTGTCCGGGACCGGCAACGCAGGGGACGAGCGGTGACCCGTCCTGACGCCACACCCTGCTGCGCACCCTGAAGGAGAGCGCCGATGCCGCTGCGGTCCGACTCCGAGAACTTCGCCCTCATCCGCGTCATCGGCGTCGGTGGCGGTGGTTCCAATGCCGTCAACCGGATGATCCGCGCCGAGATGATGGGCGTCGAGTTCATCGCCTGCAACACGGACGCCCAGGCGCTCCTGCAGTCCGATGCGCCCCACAAGATCCGGATCGGCGACAAGATCACGCGGGGCCTCGGCGCCGGCGGCGACTCCACGATCGGCGCGCGCGCCGCGGAGGAGGACCGGGACAAGATCGCGGACGCGATCGCGGACTCGGACATGGTGTTCATCACCGCGGGCCTCGGCGGCGGCACGGGCTCGGGCGCGGCGCCCGTGGTCGCGGAGATCGCGAAGGAGCAGGGCGCGCTGACGATCGGCGTCGTGACCAAGCCGTTCAGCTTCGAGGGCGCGCGGCGCAAGCTCGTGGCGGAGAAGGCGGCCGAGGAGCTCAAGGCCAAGGTCGACACCCTGATCACGATCCCCAACGACCGGCTGCGGGACGTCGTCCAGAAGAACACCTCGATCGTGGACGCCTTCCGCGTCGTCGACGACGTGCTCCGCCAGGGCGTCGCGGGCATCAGCGACATCATCACGGTGCCCGGGCTGATCAACCTGGACTTCGCGGACGTGCGCACGATCATGAAGGACGCGGGTTCCGCGCTCATGGGCATCGGCCGCGCGACGGGCGAGAACCGCGCGCTCGAGGCCGCCCGCCAGGCCGTGGCCAGCCCGCTGCTCGAGATCAACATCTCCGGGGCGCAGGGCATCCTGTTCAACATCACCGGCGGCTCGAACCTCACCCTGTGGGAGGTGACCGAGGCCGCCGAGGAGATCCGCGCCGCCGCGGACCCCGAGGCGAACATCATCTTCGGCACGAGCTTCAACGAGCGGCTCGGCGAAGAGGTCATGATCACGGTCATCGCGACGGGCTTCGACGGCCGCCGCCGGCCGGACGCCGCCCGCACCACCACGGTCGATCGCGTCACGAGCGCGGCCGGCGTCCGCTCGCAGTCGGCGGTCGCCGCGGGCGCGGCCGGTGCCGCGGTCCCGGCGCGGGACTTCCTCGAGGAGCTGGAGCGCCAGCGCTCCGAGACCGACGAGACGGGTGCCGTCGAGGCGACCGCCGTGCCGGTCCGCCCGGAGCGGTCGGTCGGCGAGCCGAAGAAGGCCGCCACCTACGACGCGGATGATCTGGAGATTCCCTCCTTCCTTCGTCGTCGGTAGGCGCCGCGCCGGGAGTCGCCCCTCGCGGCGTTGCCAGCTCCGCGCGCTCGCTCACGCACCTCGGGTGCGCTCGCTCTCGTGCTCGCCGGCGCCTTGCGAGGAACGATCCTGATGCCGCTCGCGGTGCGTTGGGCGACGGTGAGGGAGTCTCCGGGTGGACGCTGACCGGGTTGTCGAGTTCGTGCGGGCTCGGGAGGCGGTGCTCGGGCGGATCGGGGAGGCGGCCGCGCGGGTCGGGCGGGATCCGGCCGGGGTCACGCTCGTCGCCGTGTCCAAGACGCATCCGCCGGAGGTCGTCCAGGC
>JAICUV010000241.1 GCA_025935655.1 Chloroflexota bacterium
GACCGCCAGCTCCGGCGTGCGGTGGAAGACGAGCACGCCGTGGTTGGCCAGCAGCACCGCGGGCACGCCCGGCCGCACGGCGGCGCGGATGTTCGCGACCGCCTCGTCGGAGCCCCGCGGCCCGTAGCCCGCGACCGGGACGCCGTCGGGCAGGCCGAACATCGCGAGGGCCTCGATCCAGCAGCCGATGGCGCGGTTGGCGACGGCGAAGGCGGTGGCGTACGGGGCGTGCGTGTGGACGACGCACCCGACGTCCGGGCTGTCCTGGTACATCGCCGTGTGCATGGCGACGACCGCGCCCTGGATCGGCGGCAGGCTCCCCTCGAGCAGCGTCCCGTCCAGCGCCACGCGGACGACCCCGTCGGGCCGCAGCCCCCTGAGTGACGGCGCCGACGTGAAGTACATCTCCGCCTCGCCCGGGACCCGGACGCTGACGTTGCCGTGCCCGTTCGCCGAGATCGCCCCGCCGGCGACCACCCGCGCGGCGGCGTCGATCACCTGGTCGACGAGGGAGCTGTCCATGGCGCCTCCGGCCGTCATCGGCCCATCGTCGCGGGCCGGCCGGCCCGCTGACCGCGCCATGGTAGGCCGCGGACGCCGATCCCTTGTCTCGGCAGGCCGAGGCTCACCCCGGTTCGTGCGGGTCGTGCACGTTCTCGTGCGGGTCGTCCACGTTCACCACGGCCGGCCCCGGGCCAACGCGCACCAGCACGATCCCGCCGGGACCGCCGGGCGTCGTCCGTTCGCGGTGGATCACGCCCGCCGGCATCAGCGCGAAGTCGCCGCGCCCGACGACGAGTCGCTCTCGTGCGGGCCCGTACTCGAACTCGAGGCCGCCGGCGAGCACGTACATGTAGGTGTCGGTCTCCCCGTGGTGGTGCCATCCGCTCCACTCGCCGGGTTGGGTCTCGACGTACCCGACCCAGCGGTCCTCGCCCGCGAACGCCTGGCGTCGGTGGATGCCGGGCGTCTGCTGCGCGGGAATGACGTCGAGCTGCGAGGTGGGTCGGACGACCGGCCGAGGCATGTCGTCCGGCTGAGACGAATCGCGCATGGGACACCTCCTGGTGCGGGCTCCCAAGGCTACGGATCGCCGACGCGGGCTGCCGGGCGCGCACGCGCGGGACCCCTGCCGGCCAGGCGGCTACCGCCGGGGTGTCGGATCGGGCTCACCAGTCAGCGCGACGACCTCGCGCCAGAGCGTCTCCCGGTCGCCCGCCGAGAGCCGGGTCGAGGGAATGCGATCGAAGGGGCGCGCCCGACGATCCAGGAGCAGGCGGCCGCTCACCGCCCGTGCCTCCGGCGCCGCCGCGAGCCAGAGCATCGTGTCGACGCCCTCCGCCGCGGTCCGGAGCTGGCCCCCGACGAGGTTCGCGAAGCCGGGGAGCGAGGCCTCGAGGCCGGGCGTGTCGGCCCAGCCCGGGTGCATGGCGTTGGCCACGACGCCCGGTCCGCGCAGCCGACGAGCCCACTCCCGGACCAGCGCGACCTGCGCGCGCTTCGCCCGGGCGTACGCGCGCGCGCCGTTGTACGTGCCGTGCTCGTACGCGAGGTCGTCGAGCGGCAGTGCCTGCGTGTACATGCCGCCCGACGTGACGGCGACGAGCCGGCCATCCGGCGCCTCGAGCAGGCGGGGCAGGAGGCGCGAGACGAGCACGAACGGCCCGAGGACCATCGTCGCGAAGGTGCGCTCGAAGCCCTCCGGGGTGACCTCGCGGGTCGGGACCATGGTGCCGGCGTTGTCGACGATCACGTCGATGCGGGGGGTGCGCCCGAGGATCTCGTCGGCTGCGGCGCGGACCGACGAGAGCGACGCCATGTCGGCGACGACGGCGACGGCGGACAGGCCCGGCACCTCCGCGAGGAGGTCCGTGCGCGTCCGCTCGAGCCGTCCCGCGTCGCGCCCGACCAGCACGAGGTCCGCGCCCATCCGCGCGAACGATCCGGCGGCCTCTCGGCCGAGCCCGGACGTCGGCCCGGTGAGGACGACCGTGCGCCCAGTCATCGGATACGACTCGGCATCGGGCCACCCGTACAGGCGGCGCCGGAGCCCGAAGCCCATGCGGGTGAAGCTGGGGACGACGAGGACCTCCGCGAGGTCGTCGAGCAGGGTGCGAGCGTTCATCACCGACCTCTTCGGGCGCCGGACCCGTCCGGATCGCCCTGTCGCGCGAATGAAGGGCGTGAGGGTCCCCGAGCAGGACCCGTTGGAGACCGAACAGCATGCCCCGCCTGCACGAGACGATCGAGACACGCCTGCCCGTCGACGCGACCTTCGCCTTCGTCGCCGACTTCGCGAACTGCCCCCAGTGGGACCCGAACACCGTCAGCTCCGAGCGCCTGGACCCGGGCCCGCTGGGTGTCGGCGCCCGCTATGCGCTGGGCGTCCGCCAGCGCGGCAGCGTCGTCCCGATGGAGTACCAGGTCATCGCCTGGGAGCCGGGACGGCGGGTCGTCCTCGCCGGCGAGGGGTCCAACGTCCGTGCGACGGACGAGATCCGGTTCGAGGCCACGCCCACCGGCACCCGGGTCGACTACACGGCCGACATCAGCCTGACCGGCTGGATGCGGCTCGTCGAGCCGCTCGCGGGCGGCGCGTTCGCGAAGATCGCGAAGGACGCCGCGGACGGGATGGAGCGGGCCCTCGAGGGTCGCGCCGCGGGTGCGGTCCGATGAGGGTCGCGGTCATCGGCTCCGGCGTCAGCGGGCTGTCCGCCGCCTGGGCGCTCCACGGTGACGGTCACGACGTCTCGGTCTTCGAGCGCGAGGCCGCCCCGGGCGGCCACGTCGCCACGGTGACCGTCGATGCGCCGAGCGGCCCCGTCAACGTGGACACGGGGTTCATCGTCTACAACGAGCCGACGTACCCGCGGCTCGTCGCGCTGTTCGAGGAGCTGGGGGTCGAGACCCAGCCCAGCGACATGTCGTTCGCCTCGGTGTGTCGCGCCTGCGACGTGGAGTTCGGGTCGCGTGGCGCGCGGGGGTTCTTCGCCCAGCGGGGCCTCGCCGCCCGGCCCGGCTACCTGCGCATGTTCCCGGACATCCTCCGCTTCTACCGTGACGCGCGGGCGATCCTCGACGGCCCGGCGCCGACCGGGATGACCCTGGGCGAGTACCTGGACGACCGGCGCTTCGGCGCCTCGTTCCGCGACCACTTCCTGGTCCCGATCACGGCGGCCGTGTGGTCCACGGCGCCGGGGCGGACGCTCGAGTACCCGGTGGATTCGCTCCTCCGCTTCCTCGACAACCACGGGCTCATCGGGGTGGGCAAGGCGCACCCGTGGCGCACGGTGACCGGCGGCTCGCGGGCGTACGTGGACAGGCTGCTGGCGACGCTGCCGCAGGGGACGCTCCGCGCGGGCGAGCCGGCGGCGGGCATCACCCGCGACGAGGCCGGCGTGACGGTGCGCACGGCGATCGGCGGCGAGGAGCGGTTCGATGCGCTGGTGCTCGCGGCGCACGCCGACGACGCCCTCGCGGCGCTCGGGGACGCGGACGCGGGCGAGCGGGCCGCGCTCGGCGGCTTCGAGTACAACCGCAACGATGTCGTGCTCCACACCGACGAGCGCGTCATGCCCCGGCGGCGCGATGCATGGTCGTCGTGGAACGTCGACCAGGCGGCCTGTACGCCGAGGGGCGCGGCCGTCACGATGACGTACCACATGAACCGCCTGCAGGCGATCTCCGGCCCGACCGAGTACTTCGTGTCGATCAACCCGGGCGAGGCTGTTCGCGACGACCGGGTCATCCTGTCGCGCGCGTTCAGCCACCCGCTGTACACCTTCCGGTCGCTCGAGGCGCAGGCCGCGATCCGGCGGCTCCAGGGCCACCGCAACACGTGGTACGCCGGCGCCCACCTGGGCTACGGGTTCCACGAGGACGGCTGTCGATCGGGCTTCGAGGCGGCGGAGCTCGTCTCCGCGGCCGCGTTCCGGTCGTTGCCGCTCAGCGCGGTCGCCGGCGACGAGGAGCGTGCGGCATGAGGTCCCACCTGCTCGAGGGCACGGTCCGCCACCGCCGTTCGCGGCCGGTCGAGTACGAGCTGGAGCACGACGTGTTCTACCTCGCCCTCGACCTGGACGAGCTCGACGAGGTCACTGGGCGCGTCCGCCTCATCGGGCGCAACCGGCGCAACGTCCTGGAGTTCCGGGACAGCGACCACTGGCCGCTGCCGGCGCGGGACATCCGCGAGACCGTGCTCGCGCACCTCCGTGCGCAGGGCGAGGACCCGACGGGCTGGCGGATCACGCTGGTGACCAACCTGCGGGTGCTGGGCTACGTGTTCAACCCGGCGAGCTTCTACCTGTGCCGCGACGCGGGCGGGGTGTTGCGCGTGGTGGTGGTGGAGGTGCATAACACGCACCAGGAGCGACACCTGTACACGCTGCGGCCGGAGGCGGCCGGGGAGCGGTTCAAGGCCTCGATGGACAAGGACTTCTATGTCTCGCCGTTCATCGACATGGAGGGCACGTACACGGTGCACGTCGCGGACGACCCGGGGAGCCTCCGGATCGCGATCAACGAACGCCAGGGCGATGCGCCCGTCATCGCCACGGGGCTGGTCCTCCGGCGTCGGCGGCTCACGGACCGGATGGTGGTGCGGATGCTCTTCGCCCACCCGTTCATGACCCAGCGGACGATCGCGCTGATCCACGTCCACGCGTGGCGCCTGTGGCGCCGCGGCGTGCGGTTCCAGCGCCACGGGATGGCGCTCGCGGCGCACGCGGCCGCACGAGACCAGGCACCAGGCGGCCCGATCGAGGCGCACGAAGGACGGGTGGCGGCATGAGCCAGGGGACGATCACCCGATCCGGGGCGCGCCCGGGCAACCGGACGCTCGCGGGCCTGGCGACCCGCCTCGGGCTCGCCGCGGCGTCACGAATCCGCGTAGGGCGGCTCTCGGTCGTCATGCCGGACGGGCGGCGGCGCGTGTTCGGGGACCCGGCCTCCACCCGGACGGCGGAGATCCACGTCCACGACGAGGCCGCCGCGGTCCGCATCCTCCTCCACGGCGAGACGGGCGCGGGCGAGGCGTACATGGACGGCCAGTGGTCGTCGCCCGACCTCGAGGCGCTCATCGAGCTCGCCGCGCTCAACCGCTCGTCGCTCGCACTGACCTCCGGCTGGTGGCGGCTGCCGCTGGAGGTCCCGCGCCGCCTGGCGCATCGCGCGCGACGCAACACGAAGGCGAAGGCGCGCGAGAACATCTCGGCGCACTACGACCTGGGCAACGACTTCTATCGCCTGTTCCTGGACGAGAC
>JAICUV010000158.1 GCA_025935655.1 Chloroflexota bacterium
GGCGACCGACACGGCCACCGGGTCGAGGCCCGCGGGCCGTGCGGGACCCGTGCTCTTCTCGTGGCGCTCCTCGGGCCGCAGCCGGCCGCGGCGGTAGATCGAGAGGATGCCCGAGATGAACACGGCGACCGCCACGATGAACAGCACGTTGACGTTGCCGACGAGGTCTGCCACCGGACCAACGATGATGATCGGCAGGAAGCTGGCGACCGAGACCAGCATGTTGAGGACGCCGAACACGCGGCCCCGGACGTCCTCCGGAATGTCCTCCTGGAGCTGTGTCTGCGACGGGATCGCGACGAACGCGTAGGCGATGCCGGCGAGGAGCGCAACGAGCACCACGACCGCGAGCAGCGACGTGAGGGCCGAGAGCGACTCGAGACCCGTCGCGGTCTGCGCGCTCTGGAGCAGTCGCGAGATCGGGCCCGCCGCAGCGAGCAGCGCCAGCAGCACGCCGAGGGTGACGAGCCCGCCCTCGATGAGGCGGCGCCGCGGCAGGTGCTGGCCGTAGTTGTTGAGGATGAGGATGCCCATCACGATGCCGAACCCCAGCGGCAGCACGATGACCACGAAGTCCTTCGTCCCGAGGGCGAGCGCGTCCCGGGCGAAGTTGGGGCCGATGACCCCCAGCACCCCGACCAGCGACGCCGCGATGCCCAGGTACAGCAGCGACCACTTGACCTTGGGCGTGCTGCGGATAAAGGCCACGCCCTCGCGGAGCTGGCTCACGACGGAGCCCACGGCCTCCTCGGTCTCGTGGACCATCCCGGCTCCGTCCTCCGCGACGACGGCCGGCGAGGGCGGCAGCGTCCAGCAGAAGCCGGCGGCGATGAGGTAGCACACGGCGACGAACAAGATCAGCGCCGGCGCGCCCGCGAGCGTCACGACGATCGGCCCGAGCAGCGCGAACCCCACCGCGAACGCCGCGTTGAGCGTGAGCGTGAACACGCCGTTCGCCGCGATCAGCTGCTGGCGCGGCACGACCTGCGGGATCATCGCGGCCTCGGCCGGGCTGAAGAACACCGTGATCGTCGAGATCACGACGTTGAGGATCAGGATCGCCGGCAGCGAGTCGCCGACGAAGTAGAGGGCGACGAACGCGGCGAAGCGGAGCAGGTTCGTGACGACGAGGACGAGCCGTTTGTCGAGCCGGTCCACGTAGACGCCGGCGACGGCGCTGAACAGGACGGCCGGCCCGAGGAACGTGAGGATCAGGAGGCTGACGGCGGTGTTCGACCGGGTCGCCTCCAGGATGATCACGGTCAGGCCGTAGATGACCATGTTGCCGCCGATCTGCGTGAACGCCTGGCTGAGCCAGAGCAGCAGGAACGGGCGGTTGCGGAAGACGTCGAGGGCGCTGGTCTCGTCGGGCTCGTCGGGCCCGCCGGGGGCGGGGGCCAGGTCGATGGCGTCCGAGGGCAGGGCCTGGTCCGTCATGCGGGTTTCGGCGCGGGCGCCACGGCTGCGCTGATCGCGGGATCCCCACGGCGGACGAAGCCGGCGATCCGGCGCTCCAGGGCGGGCCGCTCCACCATCACGTGGCGGCCGCAGGTCTCGCAGCGGAGCCCGATGTCGGCCCCGAGACGGTCCACGAGCCACGTCTCGCCGCCGCACGGATGCCGTCGCCGCAGGCGCACGACATCGCCCAGGAGCAGCTCGACGACGGGGGTGCCTGACATCGCGCCGAGGGTAGCAGAGGGTCCGGGGATCGGCGGGGGCCGGGTCAGAGTCGCGGCTTGCCCAGGGTCGGCGTGAGGTCGCGGTCGGTCGCCGGGACCCGCACGAGGTCGCGGGTGACCACCTGGACGTCGACCCCCGGGAACCGCGCGTTGAGCTGCGCGATCGGGCCGCCGGCCCGGCTCAGGGACCCCGCGAGGACCTGCGGGTTGCCCACGGCCGTGATCACGATCGGGTCCGCGAGCGGCACGCCGCGCAGCACGACGGCGCCCTCGGGACCCGTGGCCACGACGCCCGGCACGATCCGGCTGTCGCCGATCGCCGTCGCCTCCGCGCCGGCGTTGCGGAGCTCGTTCATCAGCAGCTCGATCTCCTCGCCCGGGATCGGCCCCTTGACCGTGACCACGACCCCGGGCCCGGACACCGGGAGCACTCCCGACCAGCCGAGGATCCGGTCGAGGTCCGCGCGGATCTGGCCGACGGAGGTGTCGCCGCGGTTGACGGCGGCCTGGATGGACTCGTGCTGGCGGTCGAGGGTCGCGATCTCCTCGCGCAGCTGGTTGTTGCGGGTCGTGACGTTCGCGACGAGCTCCGTGAGCTCCGAGACGGACAGCGCGCTGAGCCCCTGGTCCGCGTTCTGGGCGTTGAGCTGGGCGACGACGAGGAAGCCGAGCAGGAACAGGACGAGGGTGAGCGCGATGCGCGCGGGCGTCCGGCGCATCAGGGCGTCTCCGACGGGGCGGCCGAGAAGGCCGCGCCCGGCGTCGCGGTCGGCTCGACGCGACCGTAGCGGAGGTTGACCGACCCCGCGTACGCGTCCAGGTCCACCTCGTCCAGGACGGCGTACGAGATCCCCACGCCGAACGTCTCGGAGCGACTGCGGACGAAGTCCACGAACCCGGGCGACGCCACCAGCGTGTCGTACATGGTTGCCGGGCCGATCGCCTTGACGTCGTACGGCGGCGCGAGGTACGCCGAGTTCACGAGCACGGACCCGCCGATGTCGACCACCGCCGTCCCCACGGTCACCCGCTCGCCGTTGACGGCGATCGCCTCCGCGCCCGCGAGCCACAGCTCCTCGACCACGGTGAGCACGTCCTGCCCGGACACGAGGTAGTCGCGCGCGTTGGCGTCCTGCGGGATCGGGAGGGTGGAGTCGGTGAGGCGGATGACGACCCCGGGGCCGCGCATCGCGACGAGGCCCGCCGCCATCCGGGCGCGCTCGAGGCGGTCGTTGAGCTCACCGGTGAGCGTCGTCCCGCCCTGGCCCGCGGCCTCCAGGTCCTGGATCGCGGTACGCAGCTGGAGGATCTGCTCCTTGAGGCTCTCCTGCTGGGCCTGGAGGTCGAGCGCCGTCTCCACGAGCGGCGTCCGCTCCAGGCTCGTATAGCGGATGCGTGGACCCTCGGACGAGAGCTGCGCAGCGATGAGGAACCCGAGGCCCAGCAGCGCCGCGCCGAGCGTGATCTGCCAGCTCGGGATCGTCCGGATGCGCCGGCCGATGGACGTCATGCTGCGCCGCCGCGACGCCTCGCGACCACGAGGCCGAGGACGACAACCGCGATCACGAGCGCGAGGCCGCCGAACACGACCGGCAGCGTCGTGGAGTCCGCCGGCGTGGCGTCGGGGCCGGGCGCATCGATCGGCGCGCCGGTCACCTCGGGCCGGCCGGTGGCGGCGCCGGGCTCGGTCCCCGTCGTCGGGACGGGGCCGGTCCAGCCCGACGGGAGCGGGCCCGCGGGCGCCGGCTGCGGGCCGAATCGCTCGGGGGCCGCGGCGCCGAGGTTCGCGAGCCATCCCGATTCAAAGGTGGCGAGGTCCTGGCCGATGGCGCGCGTGAACGCCTCGTCGTCCGTGAGCCCGTCCTTGTACCCGAGCACGAGCGAGATCATCGCGTCCCGACCGTGGGTGCTCACCAGGTAGTCGATCGCCGACACGGCCTCGGCGTACGCCAGGCTCGTCTTGTCGGGGTCCGTGGGGAACTGGCCGCCGAGCGCCTCGAGCGGGATGAGGTCGCGCGTGTCGACGGCATCGGCCACGCGGTTGCGGTCCCCGGAGCCATAGCCCTCGGAGAGGTAGACCGCGAGTCCCTCGTTGAGCCAGCGTGGCGGGAACCGGTAGGGGTTCTCGACGGCGGTGTTGAACACGAGGTGGGTCAGCTCGTGCGGGACGACGATCCCGACCCACGGGTCGTTGATGGCGTCCGGCGTGATCAGCGCGAACAGGGTGCGGATGTCCGCCCGCGCCTGCCCGCCCACGTTCTCCCGGGTACCCGGGCCCAGCGCACCGCGGAAGGACGCCTCGTCGCCGTAGATGAAGAAGTCGATGCGCTCGGTCTCCGACACGCCGAGGAGCGCCGCCGTGTCGCGCACCGCCGCCTCGCCGATGTCGAGCGCCTTGCGCGCGAACGCCTGGGTGCCCTCGTACCAGTGGATCGTGATCAGGTCGCCCTTGAGCGTCTTCCAGTCCTGGGCCGTGTCCGCGTACAGGATCCGGCCCGGCGCGCTGAGGACGGGCTCCGCGCCGATAGCCGGGAAGGCGGCCCACGTGTACCGGATGGGCGTGTTGGGGGCGAGGTGCCCGCTGCCCGTCAGGTCGAGGGCGTAGTGGAGCGACTGCCGCCCGGTCCCGGTCCCGACCGGCACGTCGACGATGAACGGGCCGAGCGCATCGGGGAACTCGAGCCGCAGCTCCACGCGAGCGATGGGCGCGGCCGACGTCGCGTCCACGCTGAACTCGATCCGCTCCCCGTAGGCCTGGGTCGCGTGCGGCGTGTCGAAGCTGACCTCCCCCGCCGCCCGGGTGCCCTGCGGCGCGAGGAGGGCGACGAGCAGGGCGACCGCGGCAAGGGCGACGGCTCGCGTGAGGCTCGTGGGACGTCGGACCGTCGTCGTCATCACCTGCTCCACGCGAGGCCGGCCAGGCGGAGGATGCCGAGCCCGTTCTGGCTCGCTCCCAGGAGCCCGTCCCGGACGAGCGACCACGACGTGCCGTAGGAGACGGGGACCGCGGGCGCCTGGTCCTTCACCACCTCGAGCGCCCGCGCGTACGCGGACGTGGCCGCCTCGGGGCTCGTCGCCGCACCAGCGTCGGCGATCGCGGCGTCGAAGTCCGGGCTCGACCAGCCCCCCTCGTTGGCCGTCGAGCCCGTGCCGAGGAGCACGCCCAGGAAGTCGTTGGGACCCGGGTAGTCGGCGACCCACGACAGGCTCCACAGGGCGGGCGGGTCGGTCGCCAGGCGGTCCTGGTAAGTCCCGAAGTCCATGGTCGCGTAGTCGATCGTGACGCCCAGGTTCTTCTCGAGCATCGCGATGATCGCGCCGTCGTAGCCGCCGCCGTTCGCGATGAACGAGACCGGGCCGAGCGCGGCGCCCGTCGCGTAGCCCGCCTCGGCGAGCAGCGCGCGGGCGGCTGCCGGGTCGTACGCCGGCAGGAAGTCGCCATCCGGGCGGCCCGGGATCCCCGCGGGCACCAGGCTCGTGGCAGCGACCGACGAGCCGAGCTCGTCCAGCTTCGCCAGCCGCCGCCAGTCGACGGCCTGGGCGAACGCCCGGCGTACGCGGGCATCGTCGAACGGCGCGCGACGGGTGTCGAAGCCGTAGTACGTGACGGACAGCGACGGGTCGCTGCGGAGCGAGGGACCGAGCTGGCGGTCGTAGCCGATCCACCCGGCGTCCGTGAACGACACCGGCGTCACGTCCACGGCGCCCGCGACGAAGGCGTCCACCGGGCTCTGTCCGCCGAGGTCCTGGAGCATGTTGACGGTCTTGATGGCGGGCTCGCCGGCCCAGTAGCGCGGGTTCGCCTCGAGCACGATCGTGTCTGCGGTGACGTCCTTGACGAGATAGCCGCCGCTGCCGACGAAGCCGCCGGGCGTGGGGAGGATCTCGCCGTCGCCGGCGCTCGCGGGGACGACGGCGAACGGCGCGCCGGACACGATGGCAGGCAGGTCTCCCCCGCCCCGCTCGAGTTCCACGACGACACGCGTGTCGCCGTCCGCGCTGACCCCGAGCGTGCTCGTGTCCGTGCTCTGGCCTGCGAGCAGCGCGCGTGCGCCCTTCACGTCCGCGATGAGCGACGCGAGCGGCGAGGGGTCGCCGGGCGTGAACAGCCGGCGCCACGAATGGACGACGTCGTTCGCGGTGAGCCTCGTTCCGTCGCTGAAGGTGAGCCCGTCGCGGAGCGTGAACACGACCCGCGTGCCGTCGTTCTCGACGGTCCACGACTCCGCGAGGGCCGGCCGGACGGTGAGCGAGGGATCCACTGCCGTGAGGGTCTCGAACAGCTGGCTGACGTACGTGGCAGACCCCAGGTCGCCGTGCTTCGCCGGATCGATCGACGCGGGCGAGCCGGCCACGATGGTCACCTGGTCCGGACTCGCGGCGACCACCGTCCGGCCGGGCTCACCCGTGTTCGACGGCCACAGCTGGACGAGCATCGCGAGGACCACGAGGACCGCGATCCCGGCGACGAGGAGCCGGCGACGGGGCGACGACCCGGGCTCGTCCAGGAACGGGGCGAACGGGTCGTCCGGTCCGGGCGCGATGTCGGGGGTCAGCTCGTTCGCCACCAGGCGGCCTCCGGGAGGGCGGGGTCGTGCCGGTCCGGATCCAGGAGGCGCTCGACCGGGATGGGGATGCGCGGACGGACGGTCCACACGTAGGTGTCGCCGGAGAAGCCGACGAGGAACGCCACGATACAGACCCACCGACGCACGGCCGGAGTATAGGCGGGGGTGCCCGAAGGGGCGGCCGGGCAGCAAGTGAGGCCTCGCTGTGCCACACCGCCGGGGGAACGATGCTGTCCGCGAGGCCTCTGTCTTGGTAACGCGGCCGCACCGATTCTGTTATGGCCCGCCGACGCGCGGACGGCGGTCGGGCCCGCTACCCGCTCACCGGCCGCCGACGAGGAGGTCCCGGCGGGTCGCGTAGCCCTTCAGCAGGCGGTAGAAGTTCTTCTTCGCGAGCCGGTCCCGACCGGGTGTCTCCACGGTCGGCGCATGGCCCATGACCTCGGCCGCGACGCGGACCGCGCGGCGCGGCACGGGGAGGTCCGCGAGGTCCACGACAACGTCCTGGGCGTCGGGCTCGTCCTCCCCATCGTCCTCGAGCCACGGGTCGCGCAGGACGAGACTCCACCAGGTGTCGAGGTGGTCGGGGGCGACAAAATGCTCGTCGAGCGGGCCGCGCGCCACGTAATCGGCCCGCCGGAACCCGATCGCCGCACCGCCGATCGCATCGACGTCGACGACGCCTGCCGGCGCCGCCTCGTACCGGCGCAGGTCATCGGTGACGAGGCCCACCGGACCCGCGACCGCGACCGTCTCGTCGTCCAGGGCCGAGATGATCGCTCCCACCACGTCGCCGCGCACCTCGGTGCCGGGCGCCACCAGCACGACGACCGCGCCCGCCGCCCGCCGGATCCCGGTGTTCCAGGCCGCCGCGGCGCCGAGCCGGGTGCTCGTCCAGACGGCCTCGGTCATCACGCCCGGGGCACCGGGGTCCACGGCGTCCAGGTTCTCCAGGGCCGCGGCCTGTGCCTCCGACGGCGCGTTGCCCACGACCACGAGCTGTGTCCCGTCGGGCGCCCGCTCCACGAGCCCGCGCACCGCCCGGGCGAGGTCCTCGACGTCGTCCGTCGCGACGAGGACGACGGTCGCCGCGGCGGTGGGCGCTTCGTCCAGCCGAGACGGCACGGCGGCGCTCGACCCGTAGCGGATGCGGCTCCCCTCCTCCACGTCCGGCGCGGCCGCACGCTCGAGCGTGTACAGGCTCGCCGCGTCGATGACCCGCCAGCCGGCCGCCTCGATGTCCTCCTTCAGCGCGTCCGCGGTCTCCCAGTCACCCGCACGGCGGGCGGTGGCACGCACGTCGGCGAGGTCGATGATCTCCTGCGGGGCGGTCTCACGAGGCATCCGCCGAGGATACCCGTGGTCACCTCATCCGGCGGGCGTACCGGCGGCGGCCGCGGAGGCGATCACGACCAACCCGAGGATCCACGTGTGCGCGAGGCCGCTCCACAGGACCGAGCCGGTCCGCCAGTCCAGCCAGCCGTACGCGATCCCTCCGAGCAGCGTGCTCAGCGTCTCCACCTCGGGCTTGCCCAGGTGGACGAACGCGAACGGCAGCGTGGCGATGACCACGGCGATCGGCCCGACGACCCGCAGCAGGGCGAACAGCAGGAAGCCGCGGAAGAAGAACTCGGCCGGGATGACCTCGAGGGCGGTGGTCAGGAACACGTCACCGGGGCTCGCGCCTGCGCCCTGCGGGGCGTAGTACGCCGCGAACGCGTCCACCCGGGCAAGCGCGAGCACGACCGGCGTCATCACGGCCGCGCCGCCGATGGCGATGCAGGCGCCCGCCC
>JAICUV010000161.1 GCA_025935655.1 Chloroflexota bacterium
CGGGGCAACTACGAGCGGCTGACCCGGATCAAGGCCGCCTACGACCCAGAGAACCTCTTCCGCGTCAACCAGAACATCCGGCCGGCGGCGTAGCGGCCGGCGAGGTGCGAGGTAGGCGACGGGCGCGACCTCCCCGGGGGTCGCGCCCGTCGCCGGCCGGGACGCCGAGCGCCACTCCCCGCACCACCACCCGGCCGCCGGGGTGCTCAGATACGGATCTTGCGTGTGATCCGGTAGCGCATGCTGAGGCCGCCGATGTCGCACTGCGAAAAGCCGTTCACGCTGCCGTGGGTGAACGTCGCCCGGTGGATGCGGCCCGTGTGGCCGGTCGTCCACACCTTGTGGCGGCACGGGGCGATGCCGGGCCGCACGACGTGTGAGAAGAGCGTGACCCTGGCGCCGCGAGGGAGCACGAACCGGTACGTGACGCTGGCGTGAGCGGCGAGGCAGGTCGTGAGGAGCTCGGCGTTCGGCAGCCGCCCCCAGTTGCAGCTGCCCCCGAGCGAATACGCCTTGGAGCTTCGCGCTGACCAGTCGATGCCCCGCTTCGTCTTCGTGCCGACGGTCGTGCGGAGACGGAAGCCCGTCTTGACCTGCTCGCGCCGGAAGCCGCTCACCGCGCGCCGCCCCGGCAGGTGCGCCGTGACCCGGAAGCGGTAGAACCCGGGCTTGACCCTGCTCCCGAAGCGGTTCACGCCGCCCCAGGCGACCGCGAAGTGATCACGGTTGGCGAACGGGAACGAGCGGGTGAGCTTGCCCTTCCGGTTGAAGATCTGCACCGCGCCGCTCGCGGCCTCGTTCAGCGTGAAGCGGTAGGCGGCGAAGTCGCGGAAGCCGTCCCGGACGAGCGGATAGAAGACCTTCGGGCTGAGGGTCGTGCTCGTGATGTGGAGCACCGGGTGCACGCCGTAGCCCGTGATCGCCGCGGTGGCTGTCGTCGTGTCTGAAAACGTGATCGTCAGCGTCGCGCTCTTCGCGCCGTACGACGCCGGGTCGAACACGACCTGCTCGACGCAGGTGGCCTGGTCGGGGATGGTCGGGCTCGTGTCGCAGCTCGTTCCCGAACCGGGGGCGAGGCTGAAGTCCGCGGGATCGTCGATCGCGATCCCCGTCACGGTGACATCCGCGCCGCTCGTGTTCGTGAACGTCAGCGGGGTCGACATCGAGTGCCCGATGACCACGTTTCCGAAGTCGAACGACGTCGGATCGAACGCGCCGTCGGCCGCGAAGGCCGAGCCGGGGAACGCGAGCAGCGCGATCGCGCCCACCACCAGGGTCCCGAAGAGCCGTGTCCCGCCAGAAGTCATCTCACCCGCCCCGAATGCAATAGATCGTGATACGAAACGATAACAGAGGTGCGAGCCCGGGCCCGGCCCCCGACTACCGTCCACCCCAACGAGGAAGAGGGGGAGATGGCGATGCAGAAGGTGGCGCTCGGAAGTCAGGGGCTGACGGTGTCCCGGCAGGGGCTGGGGTGCATGGGGATGTCCGAGTTCTACGGGGAGCGGGACGACGCGGAGTCGATCGCGACGATCCATCGGGCGCTCGAGCTCGGCGTCACGCTGCTCGACACGGCCGACATCTACGGGCCGCACACGAACGAGCGCCTCGTCGGGGAGGCGATCGCCGACCGCCGCGACGAGGTCGTCCTGGCGACGAAATTCGGGATCGTGCGCGACCCGGAGAACCCCGCCGCCCGCGGCGTGAACGGCCGGCCCGAGTACGTGAAGGCCCGCTGCGACGACTCGCTCCGCCGGCTCGGAGTCGACCACATCGACCTCTACTACCAGCACCGCGTCGACCCGAACGTCCCGATCGAGGAGACGGTCGGCGCGATGTCGGAGCTCGTCAGCGCGGGGAAGGTGCGGTTCCTCGGCCTCTCGGAGGCCGCCCCCGACACGATCCGGCGCGCCCACGCCGTCCACCCGATCTCGGCGCTCCAGAGCGAGTACTCGCTCTTCGCGCGCCAGCCGGAGGAGAAGATCCTGCCGACCGTGCGCGAGCTCGGCATCGGCCTCGTGCCCTACAGCCCGCTGGGGCGCGGGTTCCTGACCGGGTCGTTCACGAAGGTGGAGGATCTCGACCCCGGCGACTTCCGCCACGGCCAGCCGCGGTTCCAGGGTGAGAACTTCGACCGCAACCTCGCGATCGTCGAGCGCGTCCGCGCCGTCGCCGAGGCCCACAGCGCGACGCCCGCACAGGCGGCGCTGGCCTGGGTGCACGCCCAGGGCGAGGACGTCGTCCCGATCCCGGGCACGAAGCGCCGCCGCTACCTGGAGGACAACGTCGCGGCGCTCGACATCGCGCTCACCGTCGGCGACCTCGCCGCGCTCGAGGAGGCGGGAGCCGCCCACGGCGACCGCTACGCCGACATGTCCGGCGTGAACCGCTGAGCAGGGTTCCGGCGGACCGGCGCGCGCCGCTCGCGTACCATCGCGGGATGCGCGACGGCCTGCCGTTCTCCATCGACGAGTACCGTGACCGCGCGGGCCGCGTCCGGGCCCGGATGCGCGAGCGCGGCGTTGACGTCCTGTTCGTGACCAGCCCGGCGAACCTCTTCTACCTGACGGCGTTCCAGTCGATCTGGTACCCGCCGCGCGCGCCCGTCGGTGTCGTCGTCACCGCGGACGACGAGCGCCTCGTCTTCTGCGACTACGAGCGCCACGAGACGCTCGCGCGCGAGACCGCCCACTACGACGACGCGGTCTTCTACCGCTACGAGGACGTCCTCGACACGATCGCGGAGACGTTCCGGGCGCGGGGATGGCTCGAGGGCACGATCGGCCTCGAGCGCTGGTCGCCGGCGCCGGGGGCGCCGCTGCTCGATGCGCTCGGCTCCCGCCTGGGCAAGCTCGGCGGCAAGATCGTGTCCGGCGACTGGGTCGTCGATCGGGTGCGGCTGGTGAAGTCGCCCGCCGAGATCGAGTTCGTCCGCCGGGCGGGCGCGATCGTCGACGCCGCCTTCGACGACCTGGAGGAGCACGTCCGCCCGGGGCAGACCGAGCTCGAGATCGCCGCGCGGCTCGATGCCGTGATGGCGGAGCACGGCGGCGAGCGGGCCGCCATCCAGACCATGGTGTCGGCCGGGCCCGGCGTCTGGTGCCGCACCCACGCGCCGCCCACGCGGCGGCCGGTCGAGGCCGGCGACGTCATGTACGTCGACGCCTGCGGGGTCGTGAACCGCTACCACGCCGACGTCTGCCGGACGTTCGCCGTCGGCCGCGACCATCCCGAGGCCCGGGCGATCCTGGACGTGACCGCCCAGAGCGTCGAGGAGGTGCGGCGAACGGTGAAGCCCGGCGACCCGCTCGACGTCGCCCAGCGCGTCGCCGAGGAGTTCGTCTTCTCCCGCTTCCCCCGCGAGCAGGTGTGGTGGGTGGGCGGCTACGCGCTCGGGATCGCGATGGCGCCCAACTGGGTCGGGCACACCTACCTGTCCAACGACGCCTTCGAGCAGTTCACGTGGGAGCCCGGCTACCTCACGAACTACGAGAACGTCCTGTTCGACCGCGACGCCGGGTTCACGGCGAGCTACATGGAGACGCTGCTCATGACCGAGACCGGCATCGAGCCGCTGTCGTCGCGGCCGCGCACGCTCACCGTGGCCGGCGCCTAGAGCCCCCGCTCACAGGTCAGGGTCGGGCACGAACTCGCGCACCTCTTGCGCGCAGCGGCAGGCGACGGCGAACTTCGCCGCCCATCCCAGCGCCTCGTCGCGTGAGGCCACGTCGACGATCGCGAACCCACCGATGTACGCCTTGCGTGCCGGGGGGCCGTCGGTGACCGTCCCGTCGGTCGCCACGACGCTCATCTCTTCGGGCGAGTGCAGTCCGGCCCCGTGGATCCATGCGCCGGCGTCCATGGCCTCGTGGACGACCGCGTGCGCAGCCCTGGCCACGTCGGGCAGGTCCTCTTCGGGGAACGTCATCGCCCCATGGTCGAACGAGATCAGGTACCGCGTCATCTCCGCGCTTCACCATACCGCCCGGGCTACCCTGCCCGGGTGCCCAGGACGCCCGTCCCCGACGTGGTCGGCGAGTTCCTCACCCGGCCGAACCCCGCCGTCATCGCGACGCTGCGGCCCGACGGGTTCCCCCACACGGCGGCGACGTGGTACGTGTGGGAGGACGGGCGCGTTCTCGTCAACATGGACGCGACCCGCCGCCGGCTCGAGCACATGCGCCGCGACCCGCGCGTGTCGCTGACCGTCCTTTCCGAGGACGAGTGGTACCGCCAGGTGACGCTGATGGGCGAGGCGGTCTCGATCGAGCCCGATTCCGACCTCCACGACATCGACCGGCTCTCCACCCACTACTCCGGCCAGCCCTTCTCGGGCCGCCACCAGGAGCGCTGGAGCGCCTGGGTGCGGGTCGACCGCTGGTTCGGCTGGGACGGCGGCGCCTCGTGGCCTCCCAGGAAGGCGACGTGAGCCGCCTCGTGGGCAGCGAGGGCGGCGTGGCCGGCTGGCCGGGGTCAGACCCCGAACGAACGTGCAACGGATCTGTCACGGCCGCCGTTCGGGGTCTGACCCCGATTTTTGCTGGACATATTGCATCGTAATGCGATATAGTGTGAGGACATGTTCGATGTCGTCGCTCTCATCGTTGGGCTCAGCAGCGTGGCCGTCCTCGCGAGCGCCGCGGTGCTGATCGGCGCCGTGCTCTCGCTGGGTCGGGCCGACCACCGCAACCCGGTGGCGTACCGCTGGATCGCCTGGCACGAGCGTCACTCCGCCTTTCGGCACTGATCGATGGCGTGGCCGACCCGGGCCGCGGCCGCCCTCCCGGAGGGCGCGTTCGCGGCCGTCATGGCAACGGGCATCGTGTCGCTCGCGAGCAAGGACGAGCTCCCGCTGATCTCCGACGTGCTGCTCGGGGTCGCCACGGCGATGCTCGTCGTGCTGGCGGGGCTCGCCGTCGCCCGGCCGCGCGCCCACGGCAGCCGGGCCGGGTGGTGGGATGCCGTCACGTTCGTCGCCGGGACGGGCTCGGTCGCCGCCGGGTTCGCCGCCCGCGGCGAGGCGGACGTCGCCCACACGCTCGAGGTTCTCACCATCGTCGCGTGGCTGCCGATGATCCTCAGGCCGGTGCCGTGGACGCGGGCCGGGGGCCGCAGGCAGGGCGATGAGGCGTCGGGCCGGCGGCTGCTGGTCATCGTCGCCACCCAGTCGGCGGTGATCTCCGCGGCCGCCCTCGACCGCCCGGCGGCGTCGTCGGTGCTCGCCGTCGCGGCCGCGGTGGGCTGGGTGGTTGCGCTCGCGCTCCACGTCCGGCTGGCGAGGCCGATCGCGCGTGGGCTGTTCCTGCGCCGCCAGCGGGGCCGGTTCCGCGCGGACGACTGGATCCTGATGGGCGTTCTCGCCATCTCGGTGCTCGCGGCCTCCGAGCTGCTGCGTGCGCCGGACGTGCCGGCCCGCGCGGGCGTGCGCGTCCTCGGCCTGGCCGCCTGGGCCGGCGCGTGCCTGTGGATCCCGCTCCTGGCCCGCGTCGACATCGTCTGCGCCGTCGGGCGCCGCCCCTCCCTTCCGGACGCGCTGCGGTGGAGCATGGTGTTCCCCTTCGGCATGTTCGCGGCGTCGTCGCAGGCGCTGGGACGGGCGGCCGGGCACCCCTGGATCCACCGCGTCGGGCTCGATGCGACCTGGGTCGCGCTGGCGGCGTGGGCCGTTGTCGCCCTCGGGATCGGCGGCGGCGCCGTGGCCGGCCGGGTGGGGGCGGCGGCCTCAGGGCTCGACGGGGGTCAGCTGCCCGAGTAGTACGGGTTGCGCAGGCCGTCGCGGCGGTCGACGAGGTCGCGGGCGGCAGCCGGTTCGCGACCGGCCACGGCCATGCCCATCGCCTTGCGGGTCGCCCGGCGGGCGGACTCGCGGACGGCCGTCTCGTCGGCCGCCGCGGCGTCGATCCAGACGGCCACGAAGACGATCGACTCGTCGGTCGGGGGCAGCAGACCGTCGGCGACGGCGTCGAGCACGCCCTGACCGACGCCGAGCTGGGTCGCGCCGTAGGTGATCGTCGCGTGGCGGTCGCCGGCCAGCGTCGACTTGTTCATCATCACGGTCGGAGGCCAGACCGGCTCGTAGTGATCCTTGTCCGGCCCCAGGCAGACGAGGATCGGGCTGTGGCCCTGGCGCGGGGTGGTGAAGGCCGTCATCAGCGCCGCGGCGGTCGTGCCGCCCCGGCGGGCGAGGATCACGTTGGCGTGGCAGCCGTTCGGGTCGGTGCCCGACCAGCCCTCACCGATGGCCCCGTCGAGGGAGCGCTCCTCTGTTCCCATCAGCTCTCCTTGGCTCGTGGTTTTTTCGTGCACCGCGCCGGGGTCGTCAGGCGCGAAACACGCTGGTAGGCTAGAGCGAGAACGTGTCAAGCGGCAGGTAGGGAGCATCGGATGGGTGTACGAGGGCGGCGGGCGCGCGCCTGCGCGGCGGCGGCCGTGGTCGTGGCGGTCGCGGCGGTGGCGGGCGTCGGGAGCGCCGAAGCGGCGAACCCGGGCGTCGTCGTGACGTGGGGCAGCGACGCCGACGGGCAGCTCGGGAACGGGCCCGCGGGCGGTCATCTCAAAGCCGCCGCCGTGTCCGGGTTGACGAACGTGATCGACATGCACGGCGGCCGCGAGCACGTCGTCGCCCTGAAGCAGAACGGCACGGTCTGGACGTGGGGCCACAACAACGACGGCCAGCTCGGCGACGGGACGAAGACGAACCGCCCGGCGCCGGTGCAGGTCAAGGGGCTCTCCGGCGTCCGCGACGTGACCACCGGCCACTACTCGACCATCGCCCTCAAGGCCGACGGCACGGTCTGGGCGTGGGGCCTGAACAACTTCGGCCAGCTCGGGAACGGCACCACGAAGACGAGCACCATCCCCGTGTGGGTGAAGGGCCTCACGAACGTGATCCAGATCGCCGGCGCCCGCGACCACTCGCTCGCGGTGAAGTCCGACGGCAGCGTGTGGGCATGGGGCGACAACCAGTTCGGGAACCTCGGGAACGGCACCACGAAGAACAGCGACGTCCCGGTCCAGGTGAAGGGCCTGACGAACGTGATCCGCATCGCCGGCGGGCGCGATCACAGCCTCGCCATCGAGGGGAACGGCTCGGTGTGGGCCTGGGGCTGGAACCAGTACGGCCAGGTCGGCGACGGGACGACGACGAACCGGCTCACGCCGGTCAAGGTCGGCGGTCTGCCCGCGGCGGCCCGGCAGGTGGCGGCGGGCGCGAACCACAGCCTCGCGCGGCTCTCCAACGGCACCGTGTGGGCCTGGGGCCAGAACAGGTTCGGACAGGTCGGCGACGGGACGGGGGTCGGCCGGCTCACGCCCGTGAAGGTGGCCGGGATTGCGAACGCGATCAACATCGGCGCCGGCCGCCTGCACTCGCTCGTCATCGAGAAGGACCGGTCGGTGTGGGCATGGGGCGACAACGACTTCGGCCAGCTCGGCGACGGCACGACGACGAACCGGATGAAGCCGGTGCGCGTCGCCGGCGTCACCGGGGGCGAGCAGGTCGCGGGGGGGCGCGACTACAGCGTCGCGCTCGTGCGGCCGTAGCTCACGGAGGACGGCTCCCGTCGGGGGCGGGGGCCGTCCTCATCCGTGCCACGACCTCCGCGGCCGCCTCGGGAGTGAGGTCGTCGAAGCGGTCGATCCGGCGCAGCTCCGGGAACCGCCACGCCCACACGAAGGCCACGGCGACGGACGCCGCTCCACCCAGGACGACGGCGGGCACCGCTCCGAGGAGGGCGGCGGCGACGCCCGACTCGAAGGCGCCGAGCTCGTTCGACGCGCCGATGAACACCCGCTCGACCGCGCTCACCCGGCCGCGCAGCGCCGGCGGCGTCAGCAGCGGCGAGAGCGTGCTGCGCACCACCATGCTGACCATGTCGGCCCCCGCCAGCGCGGCCAGGGCGAAGAGCGAGAGCACGAAGCTGCGGGAGACCCCGAACACGACCGTGAAGACGCCGAAGAGGGCGACGACGGTGAACAGGGTCCGGCCGAC
>JAICUV010000120.1 GCA_025935655.1 Chloroflexota bacterium
ATGGCGCCGAGCTCCGAGAGCGCGAGCTTCGCGAAGTCGAGCGCGAGCGCGATCGGCTCTCCGTGGAAGTTGCCGCCGCTGATCACGAGCCCGCCGCCGGTTGCCAGGGCGTCGACGGGGACATCGCCGCCCGAGGGGAACACGAGCGGGTTGTCGGTCGCGGAGTTGAGCTCGATGTCCAGGACACGCCGGAGATGGTCGAGGGCGTCGCGAACGGCGCCGTGGACCTGCGGCACGCAGCGCAGCGAGTACGGGTCCTGGACCTTGTGCGCGGACCCGTGGTGCCCGGTCTGGAGGCCGGAATCGCGCAGGAGGTGGCGGAGCTCGCCGGCGACGGCGACCTGGCCCGGGTGCGGGCGCGCCAGCTGGTACGGGGCGGCGAACGCGACCTCGGTCCCCAGCAGCGCCTCGACGGACATCGCCGCCGCGACGGACGCCGTCCGGACGAGGCGGTCCGCGTCGGCGAGCAGCAGCGCCCCGAGCGCGGACATGAGCTGCGTGCCGTTGAGGAGCGCGAGGCCCTCCTTCGGCTGGAGCGTCAGCGGCTCGAGCCCGTGCTCGCGCAGCGCGACGAGCGCCGGCACGACCTGCCCGTCGAGCTCCACCTGTCCGCGACCGATGACCGGCAGCGCGAGGTGGGCCAGCGGGGCGAGATCGCCGGACGCCCCGACGCTCCCCTGCTCCGGGACCACGGGGTGGATGCCCAGCTCCAGGAGCCGGCACAGGAAGTCCACGAGCTCGGGGCGGCAGCCGGAGTGCCCCAGGGCGAGGGTGTTCGCGCGCAGCAGGAGCATCGCCCGGACGACCTCGCGCGGGAACGGCCGCCCCACGCCCGCCGCGTGCGAGGCGATGAGGTTCTCCTGGAGCGCGGCCGCGTCACCGGGTGGGATGGACGTCGTGGCGAGATCGCCGAAGCCGGTGGTGACGCCATAGACGACCTCGCCCCGCGCGACGAGGGTGTCGATGACGTCTCGCGCCTCCTGCATCCGCGCGCGGGCGTGGACATCGAGCGCGGCACGCGCACCGTGGCGGGCGACGGCCTCGACGTCGGCGATGGTCAGGTCGGCACCCGTCAGGACGACGGGGGCGGTCACATCGCGATCGGACGTACGCGCTGGTACGAAGTGGGCATCGGTCACGACAGCGAGCATAGGCTACCCTTCGGCCCGTGTTCGACTTCCTGAACGGTCCCGTCCGCGACCTCATCACGGCGGTCTACGAGGCGGCCGGCTATGTCGGCGTGGCCCTGTGGGTCGCGATCGAGAGCGTCGTGATCCCCATCCCGTCGGAGCTGGTCCTGCCCTTCGCGGGGTTCCTCGCCGCCGACCCCACCTCCATCGAGCCGCTCTCCGGCTCGGCGTGGTCGATCCCGCTGCTCGTCGCGGCGGCGACCGTCGGCTCGCTCGTCGGCGCGTTGGTCGCGTATGCGATCGGGTACGTGGGCGGCCGGCCGGTGCTCCTGCGCTGGGGCCGCGTCCTGCGCTTCACCGAGGACGACCTCGACCGCACGGAGGCGTTCTTCGCGCGCTGGGGCCCCGCCGCCGCGTTCCTCGGCCGGATGGTCCCGGTCGTCCGCTCGCTCGTCTCGTTCGGGGCAGGCGTCGGGCGGATGCGGCTCCTCCCGTTCGTCTTCTTCACCGTCCTCGGCTCCATCCCGTGGAACCTCGCGCTCGTGCTCGCGGGCTACGCCCTCGGCGAGCGCTGGGCCCACGTCGAGGTCCTGCTCGCCCAGTTCGAGTCGGTCGTGCTGGTTGGCCTCGCGCTCGTCGCGCTCGCCTGGGTCTGGCTGCGGTTCGTCCGCCCCCGCCTCGGCACCACGGACCTGGCGGAGTAGCCCGTGCTGAGCTTCATCGACCAGACGGTCATCCCGTTCCTGCAGCAGCTGTACGGCGCGCTGGGCTACCTGGGCGTGGGCCTCGCGATGGCCATCGAGTCCGCGATGGTCCCGCTGCCGTCCGAGCTGATCCTCCCGTTCGCGGGCTTCATGGTCTCGGACGCGAGCCAGATCGAGCGGTTCACCGGCCAGCCATGGGGCTTCTGGATCGTGGTCATCGTGGCGACCATCGGCAACACGATCGGCTCGCTGGTCGCGTACGCGATCGGCGCGTACGGTGGCCGGCCGTTCCTCGAGCGGTACGGCAAGTACCTGCTGATCCGCGACCACGAGATCGAGGCGGCGGACCACTTCTTCGCGAAGTACGGCGCGGCGACCGTGTTCTTCGGGCGGCTGCTGCCGATCGTCCGGACGTTCATCTCGTTCCCGGCCGGCGTCACCCGGATGCCGCTCGGCAAGTTCATCGTCTACTCGACGGCCGGGGCGCTGCCGTGGTCCATCGCGCTCGTCTACGCGGGCACGGTCCTGGGCGCGAACTGGACGCAGATCCGCGAGGCGCTCAAGCCGTTCGACCTGGCCATCGCCATCGCCGTGGTCCTTGGCGCCCTGACCCTGTTGTGGTGGCGACTCGGGACCCCCGGCCGGCCGAAGCGCTCGCCGCCCGCCGTCGATGCCGCGGCCGAGCCCGCCGACACCGAGGCGTAGCGGGCTCTACTCCCAGGGCAGCGTGTCGGGGCCGCGAAGGTGGCCCAGGTCGTTGCCCACGATGAGCTTCGCGTCCTCGGGGCCGTCCCCGTCCTCCCAGCGCAGGACCGTGAGGTTGCCCTGGCCCTGCACGAACCGCTTGCGGTAGTCGCGCACGTCCGTGCCCAGGGCGACACACAGCAGGATGCGGTTCGTGGACGAGTGCGCGACCGCGAGCACGGGACGGTTCTCGGGAGCCGCGGTGGGACCGCCGGGCGAGGTCGCCGCGCGGAACGAGGCCCGCGCGTACCAGGCGCGGTGCTCCTCGATGAGGTCGGCGAGGAACGAGCGCACGCGCTCCGCCACGTCGTTGCCGGACTCGCCGCCGGGGCAGGGCAGGCGGTCAGGGGCGAGCTCCCACTCGCGCCGCGCGGCGAGGTCCCGCTCCTCGAGCTGGCTGTAGGTCAGCCCTTCCCACGCGCCGTAGTCCATCTCCTTGAGCCGCGGGTCGGCCTCCACGGGCAGGCCGGGCGCGATGATCTCCGCCGTCTCGCGGGCGCGGAACAGCGGGCTCGTGATCACGCGGTCGAAGTGCACGGCCGAGAGCCGGTGCGCCAGCGCCTGGGCCTGGCGTCGGCCGGCCTCGTTGATCGAGATGTCCACCCGCTGGCCCAGGTGCTGCTCCGGCTCGGAGCGGTCCGTGAGGCCGTGGCGGGTGAGGACGAGGGTCAGCATCGCCGCCCAGTCTAGGGGCACTGGCCAAGCCGATCGGCGACAAACTGGTGCCATGGCCGTTCACCGCGTCGATCGCGCCGCCTTCCAGGCCCGTGGCACGCTCGTCTCGGGCGCCATCGGGCCTGCCCTGCGACGGGCGACCTGGGCCGGCGCGCTCGTCGACGGCATCCTCGCGGCCGTCGTCGGGACGATGCTCGCCGGCTGGGGCCTCGTCGGTGCCGCGGTTGCCGCCGCCATCGCGACGGCCGGCGGTCTCCTCGTCGCGTGGGTCGCGATTCCCGTGCGAACCCGCCGCGCGTTCGAGACGTTCGCGTGGCTCGGGCGACGGGAGCTCGACCGGATCCGCGAGCAGACCGGCGCCCCGTTCACCGGGACCACGCCCGACGCCGCGGTCCGCTGGCTGGACGACAACCCGTCGTCGCCGGTGACCGCGCTGCCACGCGTGGAGGTGCTCGCGATGCTCGGCCGCTTCGACGAGGCGGAGGCCGAGGCCGCGCGCTTCCCCCCGCCCCGTGACGACATCGAGGCCGTTGCGCAGGTGCTGTTCCGGGTGCACGCCCGGTTCGTGGCGGACGCACCGGCCGACGCCGGGCTCCGCGCAGCGGTGCTCGCGCTGGAGGCCAGGCTCGACCCGGCGTCCGAGGCGGCGACGGAGCTGCGCGTCGGCCTCGCGATCGGGACCGCGCGCGAGCGACTCGCCGCGGGTCGAGCCGACTGGGACGAGGCGCTGCTGGCCGTCCGGCCGTCGCTCGGGAATGCGCCCTCGCGGGTGCTCCTTCGCGACGTGTGGTCGAAGCTCGCGTTGTCGATGTTCGGGATCGCGGTCGGCCTCGTCCTGCTGTTCGGGATCCTCGCGAGCGCGGTCTCCGTGTGAGAATGGCGCCCGGAGGTTCCGACGAGACCAGATGAGCGACACCCACCCCGCGCCCGAGTCCCCCGGCGAGCACGACCACGCGCCCGACGCGCACGGCGCGGCCACCGGTCACGCGGAGGGCGCCCATGGCCACGACGACCACATGCACACGGGGATGGTGCTGGGCCCGACGGACCTGCGGATGTGGGCGGCCGGCGTCGCGGGCGTGATCGTCGCCCTGCTGGTGACCGCCGGCTTCGTGGCCGCGACGGGCTTCCGGTTCAACGCCTGACGCGTTGAGCGCCTGACGAGCGGATCGTCGTCAGCCGACGACCCCGGTCGCCAGCACCTCCGGCTCGTCCGCGGCACCGGCGGCGGCCGCCGCCACCGGGTTGGGCTCGTCGGTCACGTACGCCGAGTGCATCGGGCGGTCCCACCAGGGCGTCGGCGCCAGCGTCAGCTTCTCCAGCTTGCGCAGCACGGTGTCGTAGTTCACCCGCCAGCCGTTGAAGTCGCGCCAGGCCTGGTCGCGGTCGGCGACGATGGGGACCCCCGAGGCGGCAAGGACGCCGACGGCCCGGTCGAACCGCTCTCGGTCGATGCTCGTCGCGTCGGTCGGCTCGGGGTGCGGGTCGTAGGCGATGTTGAAGAACGAGCCGATCCGGCGCAGCGCGATGTACCCGGCGCGGATCATGAGGTCCGCCTGGACGTCGGGCGGCACCGCCACCACCGAGCGCATCAGCGCCGCGGCGTCCATCATCGCGCCGGCCGCGTTGACCCACGACTTGTCATGCTGCTGCGAGCGGTAGAACACGAGGACCGGCAGCGAGCTGTGGGTCTCCTCGAGCTCGGCGAACCACTGCTCCCACTTCTCGTACATCTCGTGCATCACGTCCAGCCCGGAGACGCGGTGCATGCGCGTGATCATCACGACCGGTGACGGCGGCGAGTCCGCGCGGACCTCGAGCAGGCTCACCAGCAGCTCGCGCCGCGAGAACGCGCTGTAGATCGTGGGCAGGTACGAGATGAGGAGCGCCACGAGCGCGAGGCCGATCGCGGCCTCCACGAACGCGAGCGCATCCCCGCCGGGGATCGCGGGCTCCCGGAACCCGAGTGTCACGAGGGACGAGCCGCTCACCACGAGCGCCTCCTCCATCGGCAGCCCGAGCGCCCAGTAGATCGCCCCGAAGCCGAACACGAGGAGCACCAGCCACCACGCCGGCAGGAGGACCAGCGAGATCGGGCCGTAGTAGGCCATGACCCGGTCGCGGAACTCGTACGGGCGGCTGGGCGGCGCGGCCAGGTCGAACAGCTTGCGGATCGCCCGGAACGCGTACCGGGTCAGCGGGTCGTTGTCGCCGCGGGGCACGACGAACGTCCGGACGGCGCTCAGCACCGTGCGCACGATGACGAGGAGCCCGAGCAGCCCGACGACGACCTGGAGGATCACCGCGGGAGCATAGGCGGAACCCGGGTCCGCGCCCAGCGCGAACCGGTGGGGCCGGTCAGCGGGCCCTAGAACAGGCCGATGATGTTCCCGTCCGCGTCGACGTCGATCCGCTCCCCGCCCGGCTTGGAGTTCAGGCCCGGCATGGTGCGCATGTCCCCGGCGAGCGGCGTGATGAACCCGGCTCCCGCGGCCAGGCGGACCTCCCGGATCGGGACGCGGAACCCGGTCGGGCGGCCCAGCAGCTTGGCGTCGTGGGACAGGCTGTACTGCGTCTTCGCCATGCACACGGGCAGGTGCCCGAAGCCCATCGACTCGTACGCCGCGATCGACTTGGCCGCCGCGGGCAGGTAGTCGACGCCGTCGGCGCCGTACATGCGGGTCGCGATCGTCTCGATCTTGTCCTTGAGCGGCATGTCGTCCGGGTACAGCAGCCGGAAGGCCGCCTCCCCGCTGTTCGCGGCGTCCCAGACCGCTGCCGCGAGGTCCGCCGCGCCGGCGCCACCGTCCGTGAAGTGACGGGCGACGACGGCGTCCCGGGCGCCTGCCGCCAGGGCCACCTCGCGGATCGCGGCGATCTCCTCCTCGGTGTCGGTCGGGAAGACGTTGATCGCCACCACGGCCGGGATGCCGAACTCCAGGACGTTCTCGACCTGCTTGGCGAGGTTCACGCCACCCGCCCGGACCGCGTCGGGGTTGTTCTCGAGCAGCGCCGGGTCGAGCGGCTTGCCGGCGACGATGCGACCCACGCCGCCGTGCATCTTGAGCGCGCGGACCGTCGCGACGACGCACGCCGCGTCCGGGGCGATGCCCGAGGCGCGGCACTTGATGTCGAAGAACTTCTCGGCGCCCATGTCGGCGCCGAAGCCCGCCTCGGTGACGACGATCTCGTTCGTCGCGAGCGCCGCCCGGTCCGCGATGATGCTGTTGTTGCCGTGGGCGATGTTGCCGAACGGGCCGCAGTGGACGAACGCGGGGCCGCCCTCGAGCGTCTGGAGCAGGTTCGGCTCGAGGGCGTCCTTCAGCAGGACGGCCATCGAGCCCGCGACCTTGAGGTCCTCGGCGGTCACCGGCGTTCCGTCGCGGCGGGTGGCGAGCACCATCCGGCCGAGGCGAGCCCGCAGGTCGGCGAGGTCGCTCGCGAGCGCGAGGACCGCCATGACCTCCGAGGCGACGGTGATCACGAACTGCGTCTCGCGCGGGTAGCCGTTCTCCTTGCCGCCGAGCCCGACGACGACCTCGCGCAGCGCGCGATCGCTGATGTCCACGACGCGGGGCCACAGGACGCCGTTGGCGTCGATGCCCAGCGCGTTGCCGTGGTGGATGTGGTTGTCGATGAACGCCGCCCCCAGGTTGTGCGCCGCGCCGATCGCGTGCACGTCGCCCGTCAAGTGGAGGTTGAAGTCCTCCATCGGGATGACCTGGCTGTAGCCGCCCCCGGCAGCGCCGCCCTTGATCCCGAACACCGGTCCGAGGCTCGGCTGGCGGATCGCGACCGCCGCCCGGTGGCCGATGCGGTTGAGGCCCTGCGCGAGGCCGACGGTGGTCGTGCTCTTGCCCTCGCCCAGCGGCGTGGGGCTGATCGCCGTGACCACGACGTACTTGCCGCGCGGGTTCTGCGCCTCGAGCCGCCGGATGCCGTCGATCGTCACCTTCGCCTTCGTGCGGCCGTACGGCTCCACCTCCTCGTCCCGGAAGCCGAGCTCGCGGGCGACGTCCGCGATGGGGCGAGGCGTGACCGACCGGGCGATCTCGAGGTCGGACGGGAAGGACGCGGAGCTCATTGACGACTCCCGACGGGCTGCAGGGCCCCGTTGCGGTGGCCGGGCGAGGCTTGCGCCTGGTCCTGGGCCGCGCGCACGAGGTGGGTGAGGAGGAGGGCGTTGGTGACGGGGCCGACGCCCCCGGGAACGGGCGTGATGGCGGAGGCGACCTTGCTCGCGGACGCGAAGTCCACGTCGCCCACGAGCCGGTCGTCCACGACGTTGATGCCGACGTCCACGACGACGGCGCCCTTGCGCAGCATCCGGCCGGTGACGAGCCCGGGCGAACCGGCCGCCACGATCACGATCTCCGCGTCCTTGAGGTGGCGCGCGAGATCGGCGGTCCTGGAGTGGCAGATGGTGACCGTGGCGTTCTCGCGCAGGAGCAGGAGCGCGGCAGGCTTGCCAACGACGTTGGACCGCCCGACCACCACGGCGCGCATGCCGGCGATCTGGATCCCGGATCGCTTGAGCAGCTCCACGGCGGCGTGGGCCGTGGTGGGGAGGAAGCCCTCGTAGCCCAGCGTCATGAGCCCGGCGTTGCGCGGGTGGAGCCCGTCGATGTCCTTGGCCGGGTCGAGCGTGTCGATGACCGTGGACAGCGGGATGCGCTTGGGCAGGGGCATCTGGACGATGATCCCGGCGACCTGCGTGTCGGCGTTGAGGCGCTCGATCTCCGCGCGCACGGCGGCGGCGGACGCCCGTCCCGGCACCTCGACAAGCCGGCCCTCGATGCCCACCTTGGCGCACGACTTGAGGATCTGGTTGAGGTACACCGCGGACGGGGCGTCCCGCCCCACGATGAGCACCGCGAGCGCGGGCGCGTAGCCGCGCTTGCCCCGGAAGGCCGAGACCTCCCGCTCCACGGTCGCGCGGATCTCGGCGGCGATCGGCGCCCCGAGCAGGAGCCTGGGCCCCTTGCCGGATGCGGAGGTCACCCCTCGGTCGCCTCCAGCGGGTCCCGGGCCTCGCCGCCACGGACGACCTCGCGCGTCCGGTCGGCGAGGCGCTCGACCTCGTCGGCAAGCTCCTCGGTCCGGCCGAACAGCTCGCGGGCCGCGTCCTCGTCGCCGATGGACGGCAGGTTGACGTAGACGTTGGCCGCGGCAGCCCGCGCCGCGGCGACCGCGAGCAGCGATGCCACCTCGAGGTCCGAGCTCGCGTTGCGGTTGCTGCGTCCCGCGAGCGCCTCCGCATAGCCGACCACCTCGGCGCACGCCTGGACGGTGCGGAAGGGGGCCTCCGACGCCGCCCGGGCCGCCTGGCCGATGGCGGCGGCGCGGACCTCGCGCTCGTGGTCGGTCTCGCGGGGCAGCTTCATCGCGGCGCCGAACCCGGCGTACGCACCGGCATCCTCGTCGGCGAGCTCGAGGAAGCGGTCCGCGAGTCGGCGGGCGGCGGTGATCGCCTCCGCGTGAAGCGCCGCGTGCTCGGCGTACTTGGGCCGGTCCTGCGAGAGCGACGCGACCATCGCGACGAGTCCCGCGGCGAGGCTGGCCGCGATCGCCGCGGCACTCCCCCCACCGGGGACGGGCTCTGCGGACGCCAGCCGGTCCACGAAGGCGGCGACCGTCAGGTCGCCGAAGCGCGTGCTCGGTTCCACGCGCCGATTGTAGGGACCGGCGCCGACGGCTGACGCGAGCCGGTGCGTCCCGCGGTTCATGGGCCGTCCGGCCCCGAAACGCCCGTACCCGCCACGACGAGCCCGGAGGTCCCGTTCGTGGCGTGGTCAGGCGGGTACCAGTGGCCCGCGGGGCGAGCGTGTTCGCGCCCGCCCCGCAGCCGACCCCACGAGGCCGACGGGGAGGAGCCGCGACCCCGGTATGTGGTCCGTCAGGCGGCCGGAGCGAGCTCGTCCAGGCCGTCGATGGTCCACCGCTTGGAGCGGTGGAGGTACGTGAGCGCGAGGCGGACGCCGGGCGTGTCGACCTCGAACAGCGTGCGGGGGCCCGTGATGGCGGGATACGCCGAGCGCTCATCGCGGATCGCCACGAGGCGGGTCACCGGCAGGGTGTCCTCACCCCAGGTGATCTCCCGCGGCGTGCCGCTGAACCAGTCGGTGCGGACCTGGACCTTGACGGGTGCGACGCGAACCATCGCCATGTCGTTCTCCTTCGGCGGTTGGTCGTGCGGACCCGGGGGCACTGCCGGATGCGAACGCTTGTTCGTTTCTTGTGCCACCGTAGATCGAACAGGCGTTCGATGTCAAGTGGTCTGGCGAGAGCGTCGCGGCCGCTTGTGACAGCTCTGGTGTCACGCCCGTTCGCAAGTCATC
>JAICUV010000205.1 GCA_025935655.1 Chloroflexota bacterium
AGCTCGGGCAGCGCCGGGGGCGTCGCCCGGCGTGCGCCGTCCGGGATCCGGTCGAGCGCGTCCGCGGGCGGGTGCGGGATCTTGCCGCCGCCGCGGCCCGGTCGGCTGAGCTCGAACAGGGTGGGCTGCAGGGAGCCAGCGACCATGGTCACCGCACACCTCCCGCGACCGCAGCCGCCCCGGTGTCGACGCCGGCGAGCTCCAGGCGGAGCGCGTCCGCGAAGCGCTCGATCTCGTCGGGCGTGGTCACCTCCGTCGCGCACACGAGGAGGCCGTCGGCGAGGGAGGGCTCGTCCGGGAGGAGGTCCGCCGTGGCGATGCCCGCGAGGACGCCCCGGTCGAGCAGGCGTGCGTGGACCCCCCGGGCGTCGGGGACGCGCACCACGAACTCGTTGAGGTACGCGCCCGGGTGCAGCCGCGGGGCGCCCGCCGCGGCCAGCGCCGCCTCCAGCTCCGTCGCGCGGGCGGCCCCGAGCGCGGCGACGTCGCGCAGCCCGTGGGGGCCGATCGTCGCGAGGTAGACGGAGGCCGCGAGCGCGAGGAGCGCCTGGTTGGTGCAGATGTTGGATGCGGCCTTCTCGCGCCGGATGTCCTGCTCGCGCGCGCGGAGCGTCATGACGAAGGCTCGCCGGCCGTCGTGGTCGGTTGTCATGCCCACGAGGCGCCCCGGGATCTGGCGCACCAGCGCGTCGGTGCAGGCCACGATGCCCAGGTACGGGCCGCCGTAGTTGAGCGGGATCCCGAGCGGTTGCCCCTCCCCCGCCGCGATGTCCGCGCCGTACTCGCCCGGCGGTGCGAGGACCGCGAGCGACACCGGCTCGATGACGCTGACGAACAGCGCGCCGGCGGCGTGCGCGAGCCGGCCGACCTCGGGCATGTCCTCGAGCAGGCCGAGGATGTTGGGCTGTGCGACGACCACGCCGGCGACCGGGCGGTCCGTCTCGGCGAGCATCCGCGCCAGGGCCTCGAGGTCCGTGGTCCCGGCGAGCGGCCCGTCCGTGATGAGCGGGATCTCGTCGCAGGCCAGCGTGGCGCCGTCGACGTACGTCTCGAGCGTCTGCCGGTAGTGCGGGTGGACGCCGCGCGAGACGAGGATCCGCTCCCGGCGGGTCGCGCGGCAGGTCATGAGCGCCGCCTCCGCGGTCGCCGCGCCACCGTCGTAGTGCGAGGCGGAGACGACGTCCATCGCGGTCAGCTCCGCGAGCAGCGACTGGTACTCGTAGATGCTCTGGAGCGTGCCCTGGCTGACCTCGGGCTGGTACGGCGTGTAGGCCGTGTACCACTCGCCGCGGAGGAGCATCTGGTCCACGGTCGGCGGGCTCCAGTGGCGGTAGGCGCCGGCACCCAGGAAGCTGGCGAGATCCACGCGGTTGCGGCCGGCGAGGGCCTGGAGGCGCGCGGCCAGGTGGAGCTCCGGCTCGGGATCGTCGAGCCGCAGGGCGCTCGCGCGGAGCGGCGCCGGGATGTCCTCGAACAGGGCGTCGATCGAGGGGACGCCGATCGCATCGAGCATGCGCGCCCGATCGTCGGCCGCGTGCGGGCCGTAGGGCATCGGTCAGCCCTCGGCGACGAGCTGCTCGTAGGCGGCCGCGTCGAGGAGGCCGTCGACCTGGGCGGGATCGGCGAGCTTGACGCGGATCATCCAGCCGGCGCCGTAGGGGTCCGTGTTGACCACCTCGGGCGCGCCCGCCAGGTCGCCGTTCGCCGCGGCCACCTCGCCGCCGACCGGCGCGAACAGGTCGCTCACGGCCTTCACCGACTCCACGACGCCGAACGTCGCGTGCTGCTCGAGGCTGCGCCCGGTGTCCGGGAGCTCGACGAACACGATGTCGCCGAGCTGGTCGGCCGCGAACTGGGTGATCCCGACGACGGCCTCGTCGCCCTCGACGCGGATCCACTCGTGATCCTTCGTGTAGCGCAGATCGCCGGGGACCATCGGACCGGTTCCTCCTCGGTGCCGCGACCCTCGTCGCCGGCGTGGTGGGCAGGTGCGACTCGCTCGAGCTCGCGTTCCTGGTCAGGTGGGACGCGTGTAGAACGGGAGGGGGACGACCTCGGCAGCGACGGCGGTCCCACGGATCTCGACCGCCAGCATCGTACCGGGTTCGGCATGGGCGGGAGCGACATAGGCCATCGCGATCGCGTGCCCAAGGGACGGTGACATGGTGCCGGAGGTCACGACCCCGGTCACGCCGGCGGCGTCGAGCACCGGGTAGCCGTGGCGGGCGATCCCCCGCTCCCGCAGCACGAGTCCCACGAGGCGGCGGTCGATGCCGTCCCGGGCCACCTTCTCGAGCGCGGCCCGCCCCACGAAGTCGTTGGGCTTGCCGAGCTTGACGACCCGGCCGAGACCTGCCTGGTACGGGTTCGTGGACCGGTCGAGCTCGTTGCCGTAGAGCGGCATCCCCGCCTCGAGCCGGAGCGTGTCGCGTGCCCCGAGGCCGACGGGGATGAGGCCGTGGGCGCGACCGGCGTCGAGGACGCGGTCCCAGGTCTCCCCCGCCTGGGTGACGTCGACGAACAGCTCGAACCCGTCCTCGCCGGTGTAGCCGGTCCGCGCGACCTGCGCGTGGATGCCCGCGACCACGCCCTCCGCGACGCCGTAGTAGCGGATCCCGGCGAGGTCGAGGTCTGTCAGCGGCTGGAGGATCTCGATGCTCCGCGGCCCCTGGATGGCCACGAGGCCCGTCGCCAGCGACTGGTCGTCCAGCACGGCCTTGAATCCGTCGAGCCGCTCCGCGAGGGCGTCCGAGACGACCCGCGCGTTGGAGGCGTTGGCGACGACCATGAACCGGTCCTCGGCGAGCCGGTAGACGATGAGGTCGTCCATGATCCCGCCGTCCTCGGCGCAGATCATCGAGTAGTGCGCGCGGCCCACGGCCAGCGACGGCGGGTCGGTGATCAGCGCCGCGGCGAGCGCCTGGCCCGCCTCGGGCCCCTCGACCACGAGCTCGCCCATGTGCGAGAGGTCGAACAGCCCGGCGGCGGTCCGCACCGCGCGATGCTCCTCGAGGATGCCCGAGTACTGGATGGGCATCAGCCAGCCGGCGAACTCGACGATCTTGGCGCCGAGGGCCTCGTGGCGATCGAGCAGTGGGCTGGGGGTCGGGGCGATCGGCTCCGGCTCGGTCATCGGGTGATCACCCTTTCCTTCTACGACGCGACCGGGAAGGTGCCGTCCGTCGTCGCGACGGCCGCCCGCGCGACGAGCGCGCGCTCGGTCTCGAACGTGAGCAGCGTGGGCGCCTCGGCGAACGCGATCCAGCGGACCTCGTCGAACTCGTGGTCGTGGCGGCCGAGGTCCCCGCCCGTGGGCACCATGAGGAAGTAGTGGACGGTCTTGTGGATGCGGGTCCGGCCCTGGACGAACCAGTACTCGATGGAGTCGAACCGGCGGACGATCCGGACGTCGAGCCCGCTCTCCTCGCGGACCTCGCGCAGCGCCGTCTCCTCGGTCGTCTCGAGCGCGTTCGGCGTGCCCTTGGGAAGCGTCCACGTGACGCCGTCGCGCTCTCGCTTGCGCTTGCCGATCACCAGCTGTGGGGCCCCGTCCACGAACCGGATCACGATGCCACCGGCCGAGGTGGCGACGGCCTGCTTCAGGCGGGCCACGCCGGTGCCACGGAGGAGCGCCTCGGCCCTCCGCCCCGCGTCGAGCTTGTCCACAGCATCGAGGACGCGGGCTTCGGGCGACCGCTTCGCACCGGGCGAGCCGGCTCGATGACGAGCGCACGCCCCGGGGCGCGCAATGCGGTCAGCGGGCCTGCGTCCGGCCGGCGGAGGACCGTGCGCCGGGACGGCGCGGCGGTGAACGCCGTGGATGGATGGAGGCCGAGTCGCCGCTCACGGGCCCTGGAGGACGGGTGGACGAACCGCGCCGGCCAGGCCGCATGACGTGCGGCGATGCTGTGCTGCATGTCCGCATCGTACCGCGTCAGGGGTCGGGCGCAAGTGCGGTGCGGAGCCGTTCGGTCGCTTCCGGTGACAGGGCGCCACGCTGTTCCGCGAGCCGGACGTCGCGGAGGAGCAGGGCGCGGTAGGTCGGGAGCGCGTCGGGCGCCTCGGCGGCGATGACGGCGAGGTGGGCCGCAATCGTCCCCGCGTCGCCGCGGGTCGCGGGGCCCGTCAGCGCGCGCTCGATCCCGAGGCTGCGGGCGTTCGCGACCGTCTGCTCGAGGAGCGGCAGGTAGATGCGCAGCGCACCGGCTTCGTCCAGCCCGACCGCGGCCGCGACCTCGCGGATCACGTCGAGCAGCGCCACGACGCCGCCCGCGGAGAGCACCGCCGCGGCGTGGTACGCCGCCTTCGACCCGGGCGCCAGCCGGACCGGGACGGCGCCGATCGCCTCCGCCATGTCGCCCAGGTGGGCCGCCAGCTCGTCGTCGCCCTCGATCGCGATGGTCGCGCCGTGGAGCGCCTCGAGCGCCCGCTCCAGGTCGGCGAACGCGACCAGCGGGTGGAATGCGCCCGCCTGCGTGCCCGCGGCCATCGCGGGCGCGAGGACCTCCGCGCCCAGCAGCCCGCTCGTGTGGACCATCGCCTGACCGGCGTACAGCCGCAGGCTGCGGGCGAGCGGCTCGACGACGTCGTCGGGGACCGCGAGGATGACCAGCTCCACGTCGTCCACGAGTGCGTTCGGCTCCGCGAACGCGCGGACGCCCGGGACGCGCGCGCGGAACCGCTCGCGCCGGCCCGCATCCCGCGACGCCACGGCGCCGACGGGCCAGCCCGCGCGATCGAGCGCAATGCCCAGCGCCGTCCCGACTGCCCCGGCGCCGATGATCCCGACGACCGGCTTCTCGCCCGGGCCCGAGTGCGCGTGCGGATGCGCGTGGTCGCTCGCGTGCTCGACGTCGCCGTGGCGATGGGTCCCGGGCGTGCCCGCGTCGTCGCCGACCGGCTCGCCGCCCGCGCCGGCCCGCTCCCCCAGGGGGTCCAGCGCGATGCCGTGCTCGTCGAGGTCGCGGAGCGTCTCCTCGTGCTCCTCCGCGCGTCGTTCCGCCTGGCGCCGGACGGCATCCTCCGTCTCGTCCCAGGCCCTCATCGCGACCCGTCGCCGGCGAGCGCCCGTCCGTGCGCGCTGTATGCTTCCACCCGACGAGTGTAGCGAGCGGTCCGAGGGCGCACCCTCATCGCCCGATCCCCACAGTGGAGATCAGACCGTGCCCACGCCCAACGCCTTCGGCGCCCGAGCCTCGCTCGGTGCCGGCCTCCCGGACCTCTACCGCCTCGACTCGATCGCGGCCGCCGGCGTCCCCTTCGGGATCGACCTGGGGCGCGCGCCGGTCACCCTGCGGATCCTGCTCGAGAACGCCCTCCGCCACGCCGGCGGCGGGATCGTCCGCGAGGAGGACGTCGCGGCGCTCGCGGCGTGGCGGCCGGGCGGCGGCGGCGAGGCCGAGGTCCCGTTCATGCCCTCCCGCGTCGTCCTCCAGGACTTCACGGGCGTGCCCGCGGTGGTCGACCTCGCGGCGATGCGCGACGCGATGGCGAGCCTTGGCGGCGACCCGGCGCGCGTCAACCCGCTCGTGCCCGCGGACCTGGTCATCGACCACTCCGTCCAGATCGACGCCTGGGGCGGCGCGGGGTCGTTCGCGTTCAACGTCGGCCGCGAGTACGAGCGCAACGGCGAGCGCTACCAGCTCCTGCGCTGGGCCCAGACCGCGTTCCGCGACCTGCGGGTCGTCCCGCCCGGCACGGGGATCATCCACCAGGTCAACCTGGAGTTCCTGGCGACCGTCGTGAGCGATCGCACGGACGCGGCGGGTCGCGTCGCGTTCCCGGACACGCTCGTCGGCACCGACTCCCATACGACGATGGTCAACGGGCTCGGCGTGCTCGGCTACGGGGTTGGCGGGATCGAGGCCGAGGCGGTCCTGCTGGGCCAGCCGCTCTACCAGCCGATGCCCCGGATCGTCGGGGTGCGCCTCCACGGCGAGCTGCCGCGGACGACGACCGCGACCGACCTCGTGCTCGTGATCACCGAGATGCTGCGGTCGTTCGGCGTCGTGGGCGCCTTCGTGGAGTTCGCCGGCGACGGGCTCGCGGGGCTCTCGCTCGCGGACCGCGCCACGATCAGCAACATGAGCCCGGAGTTCGGGGCGACCGCGACCTTGTTCCCGATCGACGACGAGACGATCGCGTACCTGCGGCTCACCGGCCGCTCGCCCGAGCGGGTCGACCTCGTCGAACGCTACGCGAAGGCCCAGGGCATGTGGCG
>JAICUV010000176.1 GCA_025935655.1 Chloroflexota bacterium
GACGCCGGCGGCGGTCCGCCCGATGACGATCCCAAGCTCGCACTCGGCGTCGACGTTCGCGGTGAGCGACCGGTCCCAGGCGAGCGTGCCGCCGTCCCCGGCGACCGATGATGCGGCCTTGCCGTAGATCAGCGGCCGGCCGGGGCCGTTGCCGCAGGCCTCCCCGGGCGCGACGTAGTTCAGCCCCACGGTGTAGATCGCGCCGGGGTCCGGGATCCCCGGCCCGAGTCGCACGGCATCCAGCGCGAGCCACGCGGACGCCGGCTGGGCCGCCGCCCAGGCATCCAGCCGGGCGATGGCCTCCTCGCCGCCCGCCGCCACGGCGCGCACCGACGTGAGGCCGGGGACCGCGTCGCGGACCGGCACGACGACGCCGTCGCGCACGATCGCGAGCCCGGTCGCGTCACCCGCCTCGCCGATCGTCGCGAGCCGCATCGCTACGCCGTCGCCCCGGGATCGGCCAGCAGCGGCGCGACAGCCGCGCGCATCACGTCGGCCATGCCGCCGACGCCCGTCCAGCGCTCGAACGCGATGGCCGCCTGGGCAATGAGCATCTCCGACCCGTTCGCGGCCTTGAGCCCGCGGGCGCGGGCGGCGGCGACGAGCGGCGTCTCCGCCGGGACGTACACGCAGTCGAAGACGGTCGCCCAGTCGGCGAGGGCGTCGACGGGGATCGCCATGCCCGCGCCGATCATCCCCACGGTCGTCGCGTTGACCGCCAGGTCGGCCTCGCCCAGCTGCCTGCGGAACGCCTCGTCGTCGAGGCTCACGGCGTCGACCCGCTGCAGCAGCGAAGGATGCGTGCGCGCGGCGAGCCCCGCCGCGGCGGCCCGGTCACGGCTGCCCACGGTGACCCGCGCCACGCCCGCCTGCAGGCAGGCGTACACGACCGCGCGCGCGGCACCGCCCGCCCCCGCGACCACGACCTTCGCGCCGCGAAGGGGGAAGCCCATCGCGAGCTCGGCGCCATCACGGAAGCCAAGGGCGTCGGTGTTGATCCCGACGAGCCGGCCGTCGTCCGTGCGCACGACGTTGTTGACCGCCCCGATCTCCGTGGCGTCGCGCTCCACCTCGTCGCACAGCGCGGCGACGACCGGCTTGTACGGCGCCGTCACGCCGAGGCCCAGGAACTCCGGCCCGCGCGCCGCGGCGACCGCTCCCTCGACCTCGTCGGCCTCGAGCTCACGCAGGACGTACCGGGCGTCGATCCCGGCCGCGTCGAACGCGGCGTCGTGCATCACCTGCGAGTGGCGGCGCTTCAGCGGCTTGCCGAGGAGCGCGACCGTGCGAGTCACCGGCGCCACGGCGTCGGCGGGCGACGGACCGGCCCGACGGTCGGGGGGAACACGACGTTGGGGATGATCTCGTCGACCCACAGCCGGAGCTGAGCCGGGTCGGGCGTCATCGTGTGCAGGAAGAAGTACTCGACGCCCGCGTCCACGCGCGCCTGGAGCGAGGCGATGATCTCGGCCGGCGTCCCGAACAGGTAGACGGACTCGAGGTACGCGGGCCCGCGCTCATTGGACATGACCCTGAGGAACGCCTGGTGCTGCTCCTCGCGCGCCTTCGCCGGGTCGTCGGTCATCACGAGGTGCAGGAAGTTCTCGTGCGCCACGAGGCAGTCGGCCGGGTCGCGGTCGGCCTCGCGCATCGCCGACTGGAGCTCCTGCCAGTCGCGCGCGATGTCCTGCGGCGGGCAGGTGGGGCGGGGGATCCAGCCGTCGGCCTTGACCGTCCGCGCCTTGACCGACGCGACGAACTTCGGCACGTCGGGCGACTTCGGGTCCGCGAGCTGTGACCCGCCGCCGATCCACAGCAGCGGCCGCTGCGCGGTCCGGGGCTCGATGAACACGTCGTCGACGTCGTAGAACTGGCCGTGGTAGGTGACCCGCTCGCCCTCGAGCAGCGGCATCATGATGTCCAGCATCTCGTCGGTCCGCTTGCCGCGCTCCGACTTGTGGACGCCCACCGCCTCGTACTCGGCGTCGTTCCAGCCCACGCCCGCGCCGAGGATCACCCGGTTGTCCGACAGGAACTGGAGCGTGGCGAGCTCCTTCGCGAGGATCACCGGGTTGCGCAGCGGCATGATCAGGATCGAGGTGCCGAGCCGGACCCGCTCCGTGGCCCCGGCCGCGACCGCGAGCGTCGTCAGCGGCTCGAGCCAGTTGACCGAGTAGAACCGGCGCGCCGCGAGCAGGTGGTCGGTGATGAACAGGCTGTCGAAGCCGAGCTCCTCGACCTGCCGCGCGAACGCCTTGATGCCGCGTGCGCGCTCGGCGCCGTCGCCCTCCCAGATGTAGGAGGGGAGGAAGACTCCGAACCGGCCGACGTCGCTCATTGGCTGCTACCTCGCTGGGATCGGCCGCTCGGCCGGGATTGACGCGGCCTCACCGGCCGCGGTAGTGGGGATTGCGCTTCTCGAAGAACGCGGTCGCGCCCTCGAGCAGGTCGTCGCTGGCGAAGACGCGGAGCGACGCCTCGAGCTCGGCGGCGAGGCCGCCTTCGATGGTGGTCTCGGCGGACGAATCGATCAGCCGCTTGGCCTCGCGGACGGCGAGGGGTCCGCGCAGCGCGATCTCGGCGCCGACCTCGCGTGCGACCGCGCGCGCCTGGCCGGCCGGCACGACCCGCGACACCAGGCCGATCCGCTCGGCCTCGGCCGCGTCGATGACCCGCCCCGTGAGAACCAGCTCCTTCGCCCGCGCGACGCCGACCACGCGCGGCAGGCGCTGCGTCCCGCCGGCGCCCGGCGTCACGGCGAGCCGGACCTCGGGCAGGCCCAGCTTCGCGCGCTCGGACGCGACCCGGATGTCGCACGCCAGGGCGAGCTCGAGCCCGCCGCCGAGCGCGTTGCCCTCGATCGCCGCGATCGTCGGCATGGGCAGGGTCGCGAGCCGGTTCGAGACGCGGCTCTCGAACGCGAGCCGGTCCCGGCCCCCGGGGCCGCGCTGGGCCTCGAACTCGCCGACGTGCGAGCCCGCCGAGAACGCCCGCTCGCCGCGTCCGCTCACGACGACCGCGCGGACGTCGCCCGGCGCCGCCGCCTCGAGGGCCCCGAGCGCGGCGTCGAGCTCGGCGAGCAGCTCCGCCGTCACGAGGTTGAGCGGCGGGTTGACGAGCTCGAGGTGGGCGACGAGGCCCGTCGTGAGCTCGACGAGCCCGGTCACGAGGCGAAGTCCGCGGCGAGGCCCATCGCCCCCGGCGCGTACACGCGCCGGTCCGTGGTGCGCAGCTGCCCGGCGACCCGGGGCCGGAAGCCCATCTGCCCCAGGACGTCCCGCTCGACGTCGATGCCCGGCGCGACCTCGATCAGCACGAGCCCGTCGTCTGCCAGCTCGAACACCGCCCGGTCCGTGATGTAGCGGACCTGTTGCCCGCGCTGCCGGGCGAGCGTCCCGTTGAACGAGATCTCCCGCACCTCGGGCACGAACTTGGGCAGGCTCCCCTCGTGGAGGACGCGGACCCCGTCGCCGTCGATGCCCAGCTGCAGCCCCTGCGCCGTGAGCGTCCCCACGAAGTTGATCCGGGGCGTCCTGGCGCTGATGTTCGGGAAGCCGCCCGGCCCGCGGACGCGGCCCTCGAACGCGTGGACGTTGACGTTCCCCGCCGCGTCCACCTCGGCGAACGACAGGCTGGCGATGTCGAGCCCGCCGCCCTCGTAGAAGTCGAACATGTACGGCTGGTCGATCATCGCCTGGTAGTTGAACCCGGCCCCGCCCTCGTTGCCGGCGACGGGGACGCCGCCGAAGATGCCCTGCTCCACGGTGAGCACCAGCTGGTCGGTGATGCCCTCCTCCCAGGCCACCCGCCCGATGAGCTGGCTGATCCCGAAGCCCAGGTTGCAGATCGCCCCGCGCGGGAACTCGAGCAGCGATCGGCGGGCGATGATCTTGCGCACGTCGAGCGGGAGGGGCGGCTCGGCCGTGACGGGCCGCCGGAGGGAACCCGCGTAGTACGGCGAGTCGTGGGTGACGTACGTCTGCCACTGGTCGGGATCGACGAACACGTAGTCCACGAGCGCGCCCGGGACCTTGACGTCGCGCAGCGGCAGGCTGCCGCGGGGGGCGAGGCGCTTGACCTGGGCGATCGTGATCCCGCCCGTGTTGCGGGCGGCCATCGCCATCGCGAGCATCTCGCCCTGGACGGCCTCGCCCTCCATCGTGAGGTTGCCATCCTCGTCCGCGGTCGTGCCCCGGATCACCGCGACGTCGATCGGGAACGTGTGGAACAGGAGGAACTCCTCCCCGCGCAGCGTGACGACCTCCACGAGGTCGTCCGTCGTCCGGGCGTTCTGCTTGCCGCCGGTGTGGCGCGGATCCACGTACGTGCCCAGGCCGACGCGCGTCACGAGCCCCGGCCGGCCGGCGGCGATCTCGCGCATGAGCTGGGAGAGGACGCCCTGGGGGAACGAGTACGCCTCGAGCTCGCCGGCCTCGACGAGCGCCCCCAGGCGCGGCTCGTTGCCGATGTTGGAGCCGATGGTTCGGCGCATGAGCCCGGGCAGCCCCAGCTGCGAGAACCCGCGGTCCGCGAAGTCGCCGATCCCCACGATGCGCACCGTCGTGAGGTCGCGCGGGCGGCCCTCGGCCGCGTAGACCGCGGCCAGCTCGTCGATGAACCGCTGCGGGACGGCATGCCCCGCCCCAGACCCGCCGATGGCGACGGTCGCGCCGTCGCGGACGAGCCCGATCGCGTCCCGGACGCTGACGATTCCCTTCACGGCATGTACCCCCCGGCATTCGGGTTGAGCGTCTGCCCGGTGAACAGGCTCGACGCGTCGGACAGCAGGAACAGCACGGCGTCGGCCACCTCGTCGGCCCGGCCGAACCGCCCGAGGGGCATGTCGGCGAGCCGCTTGCGGCCGGTCTCCGTGTCGGCGAGACCGGCCGTCATCTCGGTGATCGTGAAGCCCGGCGCGACGGCGTTGATCCGCACGCCGCGCGGGCCGAACTCGCGGGCGAGCGACCGCGTCAGCCCGATGAGCCCGGCCTTCGCGGCGCTATACGCCGCGGATTCCGCGATCCCCATCTGCCCCAGGCGCGAGGCGACGTTGACGATCGAGCCGCTGCCGCGCTCGGCCATCGACGGCAGCGCCGCGCGGCAGGTGCGGTACGCGGCCGTGAGATCCGTGGCGATGACGGCGTCCCACTCGTCGGGCTCGAGGCCCAGGAACGGGCCGACCTGCGTCAGCCCGGCGTTGTTGACCAGGCCATCGACCCGGCCGAACCGCGCGAGGACCGCCTCCACGAGCGCCTGGGCGGCGTCGCCGTCCTGCAGGTTCGCGGCGAACGATGCCCCGTCGCCGCCGGCCTCGCGCACCCGTGCGAGCGTCCGCTCCGCCCCGTCCGGGGACCGGTGGTAGTGGATCGCCACCGTCGCGCCCTCGGCGCCGGCCTTCGCGGCAACCTCCGCCCCGATCCCGCGGCTGCTTCCCGTGACGAGCACGACCCGGCCCGCCAGGGCGTCGCCCATCAGGCGACCCTCGCCGCGAGCAGGCCGGCCGCCGCCAGCGCCTCGCGGACGGCGGTCTCGGTCTCCTCGCCGACGGGGAGGAGCGGCGGCCGCATCACGGTGGACTCGATGACGCCGAGCTCGCGCAGCGCGACCTTCGTCCGCGCGCGGTAGTCACGGACCGGCGTCCCGTACACGGCCTCCTCGAGCGGCAGGATCCGCTCCCAGATGGCGCGCGCCTCCGCCCAGCGCCCCTCGCGCGTCAGCCCGTACATCTCCACCTGGAGGTCCGTGGCCAGCGTCCCGAACCCGATCAGCGCCCCCTCCGCGCCGAGGACGAACGACTCGTAGATGAAGTTGTCGTCCCCCGTGAGCAGGTCGATGGGGCGGGGGAGGCTCTCGATCATCCGCCGGGTCAGCAGGTACAGCCGCGCGTCGAACGAGGCCTCCTTGAGCGCGACGACGCTGTCGATGGCCGCGATCCGGCGCAGCGTCTCCTCGTTGAAGATCACGCCGCCCAGCGCGGGCTGGAGCTGGAACGCGATCATCGGCAGGCCGCAGCCCTGGGCGATCGCCTCGTGGTACGCGACCGGGATCGCGGGGTCGAGCGGCGTGCCCTGGTAGACCGGGATCGGGAACACGAGCAGGCCTCGTGCGCCGGCGCCCTCGGCGCGCTTCGCCTCCTCGACCGCCTGCTCCGTGAACTGCGCCGACAGCCCGGCGATCACCGGGATGTCGCCCGCCTCCTCGACCGCCACGCGGAGCACGCGCTCGCGCTCGTCGGGCCACAGGTGCGGGCCCTCGCCCGTGTCGGCGTTGATCGCGAGCGCGACCGGGCCCTGGGGCAGGAGCCACTGGAGGTAGCGGCGGTAGGCGCGCTCGTCGAAGCGACCGTCGCCGTCGAGCGTGAGGACGCAGGCGGGGACGATGCCCCGGACGTTGAGGCTCATCGGGTTCCTCTCGTTGGTGCGGGGACGGAGGCGGGGACGGAGGCGGGGACGGAGGCAGGAACGGCGGTGGATTCCCGGAGGACGACCTCGGCGGGCAGGACCTCGACCGGGAGCGGCCGCCCGGCCAGCAGGTGCTCGACCTGCTCGAACCCGTGACGGCCGAGGTCGCGCAGGGGGACCCGGACGGTGGACAGGGACGGGCTCGTGTCGGCGGCCACGGCGATGTCGTCGAAGCCCGCGACGGAGACGTCCGCGGGGACGCGGACCCCGAGCTCCGCGAGCCGGGCGAGCGCGCCGAGCGCCAGGAGGTCGTTGGCGCAGGCGACCGCCGTGAAGGGGACGCCGGTGGCGCGCAGCGCATCGATCCCCGCGCCGCCGCCCTCGCGGTCGAACGGCGTGTGGACGACGAGCGCCGCGTGGGGCTCCAGCCGCGCGTCCGCCATCCCCCGACGGAAGCCGTCGAGCCGCTGGCGCGCGACGTAGAGCGAGGTGGGTCCCGCGAGGAACGCGATCCGGCGGTGGCCGAGGCCGGCGAGCGCCCGGACCATCGCCGCGATCCCGCCGGCGTTGTCGACGCTGACCTCGGGCTCGCCCAGCGCGTGCGGCGACAGGTGCACGACGGCGGCCCCGAACGCGCGCATCCCGTCCACGTGGCGGGCGAGCTCGTCGGTGAGCGCCGGGTCGTCGAGCCCGCTGCCCGCGAAGATCACCGCCGCCACGCGCATCGAGCGCAGCAACCGGACGTACTCACGCTCCCGTTCGGGGTCCCGCTCGGAGC
>JAICUV010000295.1 GCA_025935655.1 Chloroflexota bacterium
GCCGTGGGGCAGGCGGGATCGGGATCGAGCGCCACGATCCGGTAGCCCATCGTGCGCGCCGAGAGCGCCAGCATGCGGCCGAGCTGGCCCCCGCCCATGATCCCGATCGTCGACCCGGGCGGGAGCGGCTCGGGCCGGTCCGCGGGCGGGGTCCGGATGCCCAGCTGGTGGAGCGCGTCGAGCACGAAGCCGCCCTTGCGCGCCGTGTACAGCTGGTTGGCGCTGCCGTCGGGTGCGTCCTCGACGATCCGCCGCTTCGCCTCGGCGTACGCGTCCCGGAGGGCCGGGTCGGCGCGCAGCGCATCGCGGAACGCGACCAGCTCGGCCAGCTCCCCGCGGGCCCGCGGCATCACGTGCAGGTGGATCGGGTACGACCGGCCCTCGTGGACGACCGAGCCCGTGAACATCGGCCGGGTCGGCGGGAACGGCGCGATCCCCTCCTGGCGCCCGAAGCCGAGCGACAGCAGCGCCTGGCTCACCGCGGGGATGTCGTCCGGGTCCGCCTCGATGCCCAGGTCCACGAAGTTCTTGCCCGGCAGCCCGGGCACGGACGAGGAGCCCACGTGCTCCACGACCGCGATCGAGCACGCGGACGCCACGAGGCGCGCGACCTCGCGGGCGACGTCACCGGTCGCGGGATCCCACGGGTGGAACGACGCCGGCCGGCGCTCGTAGGGGCGGATGGGCAGGTCTGACATGCGACGCGAAGTGTAGGTTCCCCGCCCGGATCGCCACGGGCCGGCGTGACGGACGGGGCCCGGGGGCCACGACCCGCGCTGTTATCCTCGGCGCATGCTGGGTGGACAGGGCCCGTACGGCGGCGTGGCGGCCCCGCGGATCCTCATCGTCGATGACGACCCGAACCTGCTCGTCATCCTGGCGGAGCAGCTCCGCGGCGACGGCTACGAGGTCCAGACCGCCCGTGACGGGGAGGAGGCGCTCCGTCGGCTGGGCCAGGCCTGGCCCGACCTCCTGATCATCGACATGCTGATGCCGCGCATGGACGGCCTGACGCTCGCCCGCGAGGTCAAGGCGCGCGCCGACCTCCCGATCATCGTGCTCTCGGCCATCGACACCGCCGACTCCAAGGCGGACCTCCTCGAGGAGGTGGCCGAGGACTACGTGACCAAGCCCTACCACTACCCGGAGCTCCGGGCGCGCGTGACGCGGGTGCTCCGCCGCCTGGGCGACCGCGTGCCGCGGCAGCGCCTCGAGCTGGGCCCGAACCTCGCCCTCGAGCTCCACCGGCGCGAGGCGATCGTGGGCGGCGAGACCGTGAGCCTGACCCCGACGGAGAGCCGCCTGCTCTACGCCCTCGCCGCAAACCTCGGCCAGACCGTGACCACGGAGACGCTCCTCGCCCGCGGCTGGGCGGACACGGAGGACGTGGACCCGAGCTACGTGTGGGTGACGATGCGTCGGCTGCGCCAGAAGGTGGAGCTGGACGCGAACAAGCCGGTCCACCTGCTGACCGTTCGCGGGATCGGTTATCGCCTCGTCAGCGCCGGGCAGCCGGTCGACGCGTGACCGATCCCGGCGGGAGCGAGCCGCCCAGGCCGGACGTGATGCCCCCGCCAACCCCGTACCGCCGGTCCGGGCTGGGGTTCCGGACCCGGCTCACCCTCGGGCTCGTCGCCGCGGCGGTCCTCCCGCTCGCCGGGTTCGGCGCCATCGTCCTGTTCGTGACCGGCATCGGGTACGCCGACTCGACGGTGTTCCGGGTCCTGCTGCTCGGCGTCGCCATCGCGGTCGTGTTCGCGGTCCTCCTCGGTGCCGCGATCGCCGCGGACCTCGGCGCGCCGCTCCGGGCCATCGCGTCGTCCGTCGACCGGGTCTCGGCGGGCGACCTCGGCACGCCGCTCGAGCTCCCCGGCGACGACGAGTTCAGCCGCCTCGCCGACAGCCACAACCGGCTGGCCCGCGACCTCCAGCGCCGCAACGTGGAGCTGCGGCGGATCCTGGAGGCGCTGGAGTCGATCACCCTCGACCAGCGTCCGGACGACATCGCGGCCCGCGCCGCCGACCAGGCGCGCCGGGCGTTCGTCATGATCGACTGCGCGGTCCTGCTCGTCGATCCGCGCGAGATCCCCGCCGAGGAGCTCGTCCCGGGCGAGCCCATCCCGGTCCGCGCCGAGCTCGTGGCCGCGGGCCAGGTCCTCGGCGTCGCGACCGGCCACCTGCCGGCGACCCGTCGCTGGGAGCGCGCCGACCAGGACCTGTTCGAGCTGTTCGCGATCGAGGTCTCCGCGGCCATCCGCAACGCCCAGCTCTACGCACGCGTCGAGGACCAGAACCGCCGCCTCGTGGAGCTCGACGAGGCCAAGGACGACTTCCTCCGCGGGGTGTCCCACAACCTGCAGACCCCGCTCGCGAGCATCCGCGGGTACGCCCAGCAGCTCGCCGCCGAGACGCCGGACCGCCGGCTCGGGATCATCACGGAGCAGGCGGACCGCCTGAGCCGCATGGTCCGCCAGCTGCTCGCCGTCAGCCGGATCGAGTCCGGCGCCCTCAAGCCGCGCAAGGACGTGTTCGCCCCCGCGTCACGCGTCCGACGCACGTGGGAGGCGCTGGGCGCGGCCGACGTCCCGTTCACGCTGGACGACGCGAGCGAGGGCTGGCTCGTCCTCGCCGACGCCGACCAGCTCGACCAGGTGCTGTGGGCGATCCTCGACAACGCCGTGAAGTACGGGAATCGGAGCGGCGTCGACGCGCGGGTCCGCGTGGACGAGTCGGCCTCGCGGATCGAGATCACGATCCAGGACCACGGGCCGGGCGTCGGCCCCGACGATCGCGACCGGCTGTTCCGCCGCTTCGAGCGGGGCACGGAGCGTCCCAGCGGCGAGGGCAGCGGCCTCGGGCTGTACGTCTCCCGCGAGCTGTGCCGGGCGATGGACGGGGACCTCGTCCTCCAGCCGCCGGTCGAGGGTCGCGGCGCCGCGCTGACGGTGCACCTGCCGGCCGAGGCGCCGCTGGAGTCCTAGGCCCTGTAGTGCGGTCGTAGGGGGTCGGAGGTCCTGCCGGGTCCCGGTCGTGCCGCACGATCCGTGGCGGGTGCGCAACGACGCAAGGTTCGCTGCAAGGTCGCTGTACCATCGTCGCGTCCTGCCACACCCCATATCCGACTCGCCGGGGGAAACGTCGATGTCGTCCTTGTGGCCCGTATGGGCCCGTGGTTCCGTGCGCCGATCGGGCGCCCGGAGCCGTCCTTCAGCTCGGCCGGGAGACCGGCCACCCGCGCCCGCGACAGGTCCTGCCGACCGGGGCGCGAACAGCCGCGGCCAGGCGCTCGTTGAGCTCGCGCTCATCCTGCCGGTCCTGCTGCTGCTCCTCCTCGGGGCGATCGACTTCGGTCGCGTCTTCTACTCCCAGATCACCGTCAACGACGCAGCGCGCGAGGGCGCCCTCGAGGGCACCCGCAATCCGACCTCGTTCCTCGCCGGCACGGCATGCACGTCGGCGAACAAGGAGTCGAACCGGATCATGTGCCGGACGCTCAACGAGGCCAAGGGCGGGTTCGTGACCGTTGCCCCCGCCGACGTGAGCGTGTCCTGCTCCACCGGCACCTGCCCGTCCAGCCCGAGCCTCGGCCAGACGATCAGCGTCGCGGTCGCCGGACGGATGACGCTCCTCACGCCGTTCATCGGCGCGATCTTCGGCTCCCAGGACGTGCTCCTGTCGGGGAGCGCCACGGCGCAGCTGAACGCGGCGCCGAGCGTCACCGGCACGGCGCCGGCGGCGTCGTTCGACGCCACCCCGACGAGCGGGCCGGCGCCCCTCGCCGTCACCTTCACCGACACCTCGACCGGCGGCCCGGTCACCTGGTCGTGGGACTTCGGCAACGGCCAGGTCAGCGGCGCGCAGGGTCCGCACACGATCGTCTACTCCGCCCAGGGGACGTACACGGTCAAGCTCACGGTCTCGAACGCGGGCGGGATCACGTTCACCACCCGGACAATCACCGTCGGCCCCGCCGTGACCGGCCC
>JAICUV010000404.1 GCA_025935655.1 Chloroflexota bacterium
CGATGGACGACCATCAGTCTTCACCCAGCCGTCCGCGGGTGGTCGGTTCGATCGAAGATTCGCGTTCTAGATGGCCGCAGGCGTACTGCACCCACGCCTTCTGGTCGTCCCGGTACCACGGGCGTCCTGCCATCCAGGCGGGGTTGTCGATCGGCGCACGGACGACGACGAGAGCGGGCTCGGCTTCGTCTTCATGAAAACGTCGTGATCGACACTCGCGGCCGGGGCCGCGCCATCTTCCACGCCGTGGATCCCGACGTGCGGCGAGTGGATCCAGTCGGCCGGCACGAAGACCCCTACGCGATCCGCGTCTCCACGTCGGCGCCCTCGGACACGACGAGTCCGTGCACCCCCGCGAGCAGCGTCCAGAAGCGCCCGAGGTCCAGCTCGGCGAGCTCGACATCGACGCACGCCATCGACGGACCGTCGCCGCCCGCGACGGCCGACGCGTGGAGTTCGAGCGACTCGGCCATGAACGCCATCCCGCGGTGGGCGTGTGCGGCGGTGGCGAAGGCGACGGTGATCTTGCGCACGTTGCTCCAGGTGATAACGCTGCCCGCCTGACGCGGGGGTACGGCAGGCGGGCAGCGGGGCGCGACACCAGGCGCACCGTCACGTACGGCCGGGTCAGCGGGTTCCGGGTCGAGAGGCGATGTGCCCCGCCTCCCGACCCGCATGCAACCGTTTCCAATAATCAACCGGGAGTTGACCGGGCACAAGGGGCAAGAGGTCACAGGCCGCCGATGACCGAAGGTCACGGAGATTCCCGCAGGCTCGGGCCGCGGTCATGCGAAATCGGGCCAATCGGCCCATTCCGCCGGGCGAGTTGGCCTGCGACCGTACGCCGCGTTGCTTCCGGACCGTGCTGGGACGGAGCACCCCGACGCTGATCGGTCCCGTGCCGCCCCTACCCCTGGGGACACCCCTCGACACGACCGACCGGATCGCGGCGGCTCCCACGCTTCCACGGTTTCCCCGGCCGTGGGGGCGTGCGCGCCGACGGCCGACATGAGAGTTTACGGGGCTCCAGCATGCAGCCGTGCGGTCACGATCGTTGCGCTGACCGGACTGCTCGAGGTGTCGACGCCGTCAGAGGTCAACCGTGTGCCGGAGGGATCGCTCCTCGTGCAAGACGCCGGTGTGCGTCACGACGTGTTCGCACCCGTGCCGAGCGGGATGCTCCCAACGGTGGCCCGCATCGCCGAGCCGACCGCGGGCGGGTCGCAGATCCGGCCGCCCAGGCGATGTTCACCGGCCGTTCACGCGCGTCATGGGGGTCGTTCACCGGGGGCGCCTACGGTCATCCCAGGGCCCCGTTCGGGGTCCCGCCTCCCTGCAACGGAGCCTCGACCATGGCGATCTCACAACCCGCAACGATCGCGGAACGAACGGCCCAGACCATCTGGAACGGGCGCCTGGCGAGCGGCGAGGGTTCGGTCTCGTCCGGAAGCGGGGCAATCCACTGCCTCGCGGTGACCTGGGCGGAGTGGACTGGTGCTGATCCCGGTCTGACAAGCCC
>JAICUV010000215.1 GCA_025935655.1 Chloroflexota bacterium
GACGCGGCCGACGCGCGCCTGGCTGCGGCCCGCGCGGACGGGCCCACGGCGCTGGACGCGCTCCACCCGCTGGTGGGCGTGCCGGTCGCGCTCAAGGACCTCGTGTCGGTCCGCGGCGGGCAGTGCACGGCGGGCTCGCGGATCCTCGAGGGGTACCGGGCGCCGTTCGACGCGCACATCACCGAGCGACTCCACGACGCCGGCGCGGTGATCCTGGGCAAGACGAACATGGACGAGTTCGCGATGGGCTCGTCCACGGAGCACAGCGCGTACGGCCCGACCGCGAACCCGTGGGACCTCGAGCGCGTCCCGGGCGGCTCCTCGGGTGGTTCCGCGGCGGCCGTGGGCGCCTTCCACGCCCCGCTGTCGATCGGGACGGACACCGGTGGCTCCATCCGCCAGCCGGCGGCCCTGTGCGGCATCGTGGGCCTCAAGCCGACGTACGGGCGGGTGTCCCGCTACGGGATCGTCGCGTTCGCGAGCTCGCTCGACCAGATCGGCCCGTTCGCGCGCGACGTGCGCGACGCCGCCGCGCTGTTCCACGCCGTCGCCGGCCGCGACGAGCGCGACTCCACCAGCGCACCCGTCCCGGTGCCGGACGAGCTGCTCGCGCTCCCGTCCTCGGACGACGAGGCGGCGTCGTGGCTGCGGGGCAGGCGGCTCGGACTCCCGCGCGAGTACTTCGTGGAGGGGATGGAGCCCGGCGTCGAGGCGCGGGTCCGCGAGGCCGTGGCGCAGCTCGAGGCCGCGGGCGCGACCGTGGAGGAGGTCAGCCTCCCGCACACGGACTACGGCCTCGCGACGTACTACATCGTGGCGCCCGCCGAGGCGTCCTCGAACCTCGCGCGCTACGACGGCGTCCGCTACGGCTACAGCGTCCGCGGCGGGGACGACTACCTGTCGGACTACCTCGCGACGCGCGGCCAGGGGTTCGGCCCTGAGGTCAAGCGGCGGGTCATGCTGGGCACGTACGCGCTGTCGGCGGGCTACTACGACGCGTTCTACCGCAAGGCGCAGAAGGTCCGGACGCTGATCAAGCGCGACTTCGACGTCCTGTGGGAGGCGGGCTTCGACGCGCTCGTGGCGCCGACCTCGCCCGACGTGGCCTTCCGCTTCGGCTCCAAGCTGGCGGACCCCGTGAAGATGTACCTCTCCGACGCGTGCACGCTGCCCGTGAACATGGCGGGGCTGCCCGGCCTGTCGATCCCGTGCGGCCTGTCGGAGGGCCTGCCCGTGGGGCTTCAGCTCATCGGCGCCCCGTGGTCGGAGCTCGAACTCTTCCGCGCCGCCCGCGCGTACGAGGGCGTGACCGCGGACGCGGACTGGCGACGCGTCCGGCCCGGCGACCTCGCCGCGCTCGAGGACCCGTCCACGCCGACGCCCGCGGAGCGCATCGCGGCCGCCCGCGGGGACGAAGCGTCCGGAATCCGCTGACCCGGCGACGTTTCGGGGCCGCGCGGTCCCTGGGCAGGCGTGCGATTGGTCGCGGGGACGGTGATTCGCGTCGCCACGGGGACGCGCGGTCCCGGACCCGACGTCGCGCCCCCGGATACCGGACTGAGCGTCTCCGGGGCCGGCGGCCGGCGCCCGGCCACGCCGGTCACCGGGCCTGCGACCGGGGTCCCGACGCCCGATTCCGACCCGATCCCGCTGCCGATGCCGTAGGCTTGCGGGCGATGACCTCCGAGACCTCCACCCGCGCGCCGCTCGCCGAACGAGCGCTCGCCCAGCGCGTCCGCGCCGTGCCGCCGTCGGGCATCCGCCGCTTCTTCGACATCCTGGCGACGATGGACGACGTCATCAGCCTCGGGGTGGGGGAGCCCGACTTCGACACCCCGCGGGAGATCGTGGAGGCCGGTGTCGAGTCCCTGCGCGAGGGCCGGACCCACTACACCTCGAACTTCGGCACGATCGAGCTCCGGCGCGCGCTGTCCGCGCACCTCGAGCGCCGGTACGGCGTCCACTACGCGCCCGAGAACGAGCTGCTGATCACGGTCGGCGCGTCCGAGGCCGTGGACCTCGCGCTGCGCGCGACGTGCGACCCCGGCGACGAGGTGATCCTCCACGAGCCCTCGTACGTGGCCTACGTGCCCGCCATCGTGTTCGCCGGCGGCACGGTCGTCCCGGTCGCCACGCGGTTCGAGGACGACTTCGCCCTGGACCCGGCGGCGGTCGAGGCGGCGATCACGCCGCGCACGAAGGCGCTGTTCCTGGGCTACCCCGCCAACCCCACCGGCGCGGTCCTCGACGACGCGGTCCAGGACGAGCTCGCGCGGATCGCGCGCGACCACGACCTGCTCGTGTACAGCGACGAGATCTACGACCGCCTCGCGTACGGCTCGTACCGCCACCGCGTGTTCTCCTCGCTGCCCGGGATGCGCGAGCGGACGATCCTCATGGGCGGCTTCAGCAAGGCCTATGCGATGACCGGCTGGCGGGTCGGCTGGATGGCCGCGCCGAAGGAGATCCTCGAGGGGATCGTGAAGGTCCACCAGTACGGGATCATGTCCGCTCCCTCGGTGGCCCAGGACGCGGCGCTCGCGGCGCTGGAGGGCGGCGAGCCCGCGGTCCTCGCGATGCTCGCGGAGTACGACCGCCGGCGCCGGCTGCTGGTCGACGGGCTGCGCGCGGCGGGCCTCGAGACGTTCGAGCCCCGCGGCGCGTTCTACGCCTTCCCGCGGATCACCTCGACGGGCCTCACGTCCGACGAGTTCACCGAGCGCCTGCTGCGCGAGGAGCGGGTCGCCTGTGTCCCCGGCAACGCCTTCGGGCCGTCCGGCGAGGGCCACGTGCGGATGTGCTACGCCACGTCCTACGAGCAGATCGAGGAGGCCGTGCGCCGGATCACCCGGTTCGTGGAGAAGGTCCGCGCCGAGCGCGCCTGACGCCTCGGTGCGTCGCAGGCGGAACGCCCTGCCGCCGGCGTGACCTAGGTCACTTCCGCGCCGGTCCGGTCACGCGCACCCTTGCCCGATCCGGGGCGCGCCCGTCGTGGGACGGCCGCTCCCGCGCTCCGGCCGAGGTGTGCAATGACACGAGCACTCGTCGTCCACCACGACATCGATCTCGCGGACCAGGAGGTCGAGTCGCTGCGCCGGTTCGGCTACCAGGTGGAGCAGTGCAGCGGCCCGACGGCCAACACCTGCCCGATCCTCAACGGCGGCACCTGCAATCTCGCGGAGCGCGCCGACGTGCTCGTCTACGACGCGTTCGCGAGCGGCGACATCGACGGCGCCGGCGACCTCATCGGCGGCCTGCGGCGCGTCCATCCGACAGTGCCGATCGTCCTCACCGTGCCCGGGATCGGGATGAGCTGGGAGGACGCGGATGACCCGGGCGTCGTGGAGCTCCAGGGCCAGCCGACCGGCGCCCGCCTCCACGAGGCGATCCAGCGGGCGCTCGAGACCATCAGGACGCCGGCCGCGAGCTGAGCCGGCGCCACCGGCGCAGCCGGGCAGGCGGTCGTCGTACCCGGCCGTCGGCTGCCGGCCGTGGTCAGCCGGTCGTCCTCAGCGGGCCAGCCGTCGTCAGCCGGGCCGGCCCCGCGCGACGCGCCTGCGCGCCTCCTCGATCGCCCAGATCGCGAGCGGCCGGAGATACAGGCTGGCGCGGTAGTTGCCGTCCCGGTCGTACGCCTCGGGCGTGCGGAACCACAGCCCGCGCTCGTAGGTCACCTTCGCGGCGCCCGAGGCCGTCTCCCACGCCTCCTCGGTGAGCCCGCGACCGAGCATCAGCGCCGCGAGCGCGTAGGTCGTGCCCGTCCAGACCTCCTGGCTCTGCTCGCTCGAGCGATCGATCACGCCGTCCGGGCGCATCCCGTTGACGGCGCCCATGAGCCCGTCGCCGAAGTCCACCACGTTGACCCGGTGGACGGTGCGCAGCGCGGCGGCCGCCCGGACCGGGTCCACCAGGTCGCCGAGCCCGGAGAGGTCGGCGTACCACTGCCCCGCGAGCTGGTCCGCCATGATGCTGTTCGAGGACGCGCCGCCGCCGTCGTCGTAGGCGTAGTAGCCGCCCAGGTCGTCGCGCCACAGGCGACGCTCGAACGAGGCGCGTCCACGCTCGAAGTCCGCGTGCCAGGCGGCGGCGGCCGCGTCGTCGCCATCGCGCCGCGCCAGCTCCTCGGCCGCCCGCAGCGCGCCCAGCCACAGGAGGCCGCCGTACGCCGACGGGCCGTGCATCGGCCAGGTGTCGTACGTCTGGTCGGGGAGGCCCGCGTGGTCGGGGAGGCCGTCGCCGTCGCGGTCCTGGGTGGCGAGCCGCCGGAGCGCCGCCTCGACGATCGGGCGCGCATAGGCGACGAGCGCCGGGTCGTCCAGCAGGACCACGTCCCGCCACACCTGGAGCGCGAGCTTGGGGGCCAGGTCGATCCAGCCGTTGACGTCCTGGAAGCGGTAGCGGTTGGGGCGCAGGAACGGGTCCTCGTCCGGGCCGCCCACGTCGTGGGGCACCGCGTACGCGTCCTTGCGCGACGCACGGACGCCGGACGCCTCGATCGTCACGGTCGCGGCGTCCGCGCCGGATACGGTCGCCAGCAGGTCGCGGATCCCGCGTCGCTCGAGCTGCGGCCACAGCTCCACGACGGCCGCCGACGCGTAGAAGTCCACGTCCACCGTGTCGTAGAACGGGTAGTCCAGGCACTCCAGGAGCGCGAACCGGCCCGGGTCGTCCGGGTCGGGATCCGGCCCGCCGACCTCGCCCGCCTCCCAGAACGTCCCGCCGTCGACCATGAAGTAGAGCTCGTTGAACAGCGCGGCGCGATACCACCCGGGCAGCGACGCGTCGTCGACCACCGGCGCCTGCCATGCCTCGATCGCCTCGCGCCAGGCGGGCGTCTCAGCGAGGGCGTGACGCGCGATGTCGAGCGCGCGCTCGCCGCTTCTGCCCCATTCGCGCGTGTAGCGCTTCCACCAGCACCGCCCGCCGCCGAACGCGGTCACCGGCAGGTCCCAGGCGACCGCGAAGCGCACGCTCCGGACCTCGCCGGGGGCGAGCGTGAGGGTCGCGCACACGGCCCCGCCGAGGGCCTCGCCCGCGAGGGCCGGCCGTCGATCGGCCTCGGGGTCGCCGGTGGTCAGGCGGCCGTCATCGGCGAAGTCGGCCCACAGCTCGCGGTCGAACCGGGCGTCGAACCGTGACCGTGCGGTGAGCTCGACGCCGTCCGCGGCGGCCGCCGCGAGGGCGAACGTCCCGCGCAGCCCGGGCGGGCCGTCGCCGGCGTCGTGGAACGCGATCCCGAGCGCCTCGCCGCCCGCCACGACCTCCTGCCACGGCCCCGCGACGGGCCCGTCCGTGACGCGCGCGCTCAAGGGGTTTGCCCAGCTGCCCATGATCCCGACGGTGAGCGGCTCCGTGCCCGGGTTCTCGAGGCGGAACTCGAACGTCCCCGTCGGCAGCGCGCTCCGGACGAGGTCGCCGGCGATGACCGGCGACAGCTGCTCGCTCGTGAGCCGCAGCCCGCCGAGCGCCTCCGGCTCGAACGCCTGCCACGCCCGCGGGTAGAGCGCGTGGTACGTCCCGCTGCCGACCGGCAGGTCGAAGCCCCAGGCCGGCAGCTCCCACGGCCGGTAGGCCGCCAGCACGTGCGCCTCGCGCCGATCGCCGCGCGCGACGAACACCGAGAAGGCGTCCGCCGCCACCGGCCGGAACGCGTGGCGGCCGACCTCGAGGTGCCAGCGGTTGACGTCGCCCCGGAACGACCGGCCGATGCTCCCGGCACCCAGGCCCCCGATCGGCACGCCGGTCCACTCGCCGTCGTCGATGAGCCCGGGGACGCGCGGGCGCGACACGCGGTCGCACGGGAGCCCCATCGGCCGCGCCCACGTGACGGCGGGCACGCGCACGCCGCTCACTTGTCCACGCCCGTGACCACGACGCCGCGCATGAACGCGCGCTGGGCAAGGAAGAACACGACGATCGGGATGATCATCGTCATCAGCGCCGATGCCTGGATCAGCGTCGGCTGCGTCGCGTACAGCGCGTTGTACTGCTGGATCCCGATCGA
>JAICUV010000147.1 GCA_025935655.1 Chloroflexota bacterium
CAGCGCGCGCCGGAGTTGAGCGCCGCGTCGCGCACCGCGCGCTTCTCGACCTCGGTCACGCCGGACGGGATCCCGAGCAGCATCCGTGGGCGCGGAATCAGCCCGACCCGGTCGTGCACCTGGTTCACGAAGTACTTGATCATCTGCTCCGTCACGTCGAAGTCGCTGATGACCCCGTCGCGGAGCGGGCGGACGGCGATGATCGAGGCGGGCGTGCGGCCGACCATGCGCTTCGCCTCGGCGCCGATCGCGAGAACCCGCTTGGTCTTGGCGTCGATCGCGACGACCGACGGCTCGGAGATGACGATCCCCCGGTCGCGCACGTGGACGAGCGTGTTGGCCGTGCCGAGGTCGATGCCGATGTCACGGGAGAAGAGGCCGAGGATTCGGTCGAGCATGCTGGTCGGACAGATCCTTGCTGCGTGGCTCGGGCGCCGCCATGGGCGACGCGGCGACCGTGTCCGGCCGCGTGGGAGGGTCGTGGGAACGGGGGTGCTGTGCCCGGTCGCGGAGGATGGCGGACGAGCCCGAGCAGTATACCCGCGGCCGTCCGGCGCCTCCCGCCGCCGACCCCCAGTACTTCTGGCATGGGCCGCCGGACTTGCGAGGGATGTCCCCGCCGAGGCGCTGACGAGAGGATGTGGTCGGTTCGGTGACGACCCGGCAGGACCCTGCCGGGACCATCGTTCCCGGACCCTTGGAGGGACGGCCGTTCGAGCCGCCGCGGGGTGGGCCCCAAGCCCCGCACGCGAGAACGGCCGCCGGCCTCGCACGACACGGCGATCGGCCCGAGGAGGTATCGGACCCGCCGGGTGCGCGACCGGCGCAACGCGGACCGGTTCCCCGTCCGCGCAATGGTCGGACAACAGGGTGTGCCTACCTGATGGACGTCCTCTCGCTGGACAATTCACGCACTGCGCCGTATGACCCGCCCGGTGGTCGAACTCCACGGCTGCGCTCACGTCGCGCGGCACAGCTCCGCGCCAGGCTCCTGCGCCTGCTCGACGTGCGCGGTGGTGGCGCCGACGGACCGCCGGGCGAGGACGCCGCGGCGACGACGCGCTGGAACGTGCTCCACGGCTATACGGCCGCCGAGATCCTCCTGGGACTCGCGCTCGTCGCCTTCGTCACGGTTGCCGTGCCCCTCGAGGCCGGCATCGCGAGCACCGCGCTTGCCGGGACGGCGCTCGCGGGGACCACCGGCGGCGTGCTCCTGTGGACGATGTTCGGGCTGATGGCCTCGATCCGCTCCGCCTCGGCGGCCGGCGGGTCCGTCCACTTCACCTTCCACCTGCCGTTCGTGGGCGCGGCGATGGTCCTCGGCGGCCCGACCGCCGGCGCCTGGGTCGCGCTGCTGTCCACGATCGACCGGCGCGAGCTCGAGTCCCAGCCGTGGTACGGCACGCTCGCCAACCACGCAGCGATCGCGATCGCGGCCGTCCTCGGCGGCATGGCGTACGCGCTCGCGCTCGAGGGACTGACCAGCGCGACGGGCGACGCCAAGGTCGCGACGTTCGTCGCCATCATGATCTCGGGCTTCGTGCTGGAGGCCGTCGCCAGCGGGCTGGCCCTCGCGACGGTCAAGCTGCGCGATGGGCTCTCCTGGGTGAGCATCCTGGGCATCGTCGTGGACGACTTCCGGAGCGAGATGCTGCTGGAGGTCGCGCTCGTCTGGGTGCTCGTCATCGCATCCTCCACCGTCGGCTGGTGGGCGCCGCTCGTCGTCGGCGTGGCGGTCATCTCGTACCTTTCGCGCAGCCGCGAGGAGCCGCCTGATCCCCTCACCGGGCTGATGCGCAAGGCAACGTTCGTGCGGCGCGCGGACCGCAAGGTGGACTGGATCCGGCGTGGCATCCTGCGCGGCGGGACGATGATCTACATCGACCTCAACGACTTCCACTCGGTCAACAACCTGCACGGCCACGACATCGGCGACGCGGCCCTGCGCGTGGTCGCCGACCGGATGCGGGTCGTGTTTCCCCGTCACGAGGACCTGCTGAGCCGCCTGATGGGCGACGAGCTTGGCGTGTTCCTGGGCGGCCTGATCTCGACCCAGGTCGCGATCCGCAAGGCCGAGGAGCTGATCGAGGTGCTCGCGCGACCGGTGCCCACTCCGATCGGGCCAGTGAACATCGGTGCCGCGGTGGGCATCGCGGTCGCGCTGGGCGATGGCGCCATGCCTCCGTCCACCGCCACGCTCCTGGTCCGCGCCGAGCAGGCGATGTACCTCGCGAAGGAGGATGGCGCGGGTGCGAGCGCGTGGCATGTCTGGTCCCCGGAGGACCGGGTGCCGTTCGGTGGCGTGGCACGCATCACTCGCGAGGACAACCCCGGGGCGTGACGATGCTCCGTACGAAGGTGCGCCCGCCGCGTATGCGGCAGCGGACTGCATGCGCCCGATGCCCGATCCGTATGCTTGCCTCGTGAGCGGCGGAGACACCCCGGCGGGGGTCACGGACGAGGGACCGGCCCGCGGCCCGGCCGCCGGCACGCCCGCGGGTGCGCGCGGAGGACGCGCCGGCCGCATCACCGGCCGCCTCCCCGACGGCCTGACCGACGCCGTCTGGCTGTGGCTGCTGCTCCGGGTCGGCCTGACGATGATCGCGGCGTTCGTGGTCGTCTGGGGTCAGGCCTCGCCGCCGTGTGCGAGCGACGCACCGCTCGCATGGCTGCCGCACGACGGCCCCGCGTTCCCGCTCCTCGGCGCCTGGCACCACTGGGATGCGTGCTGGTACACGACGATCGCCTCCTCCGGTTACGGGGTCGGCGACGGGATGGGCTCGACGAACCTGTTCCCGTTCCTGCCGCTCGTCGCGAGCGCGCTCGCCGGGGTGAACGGCAACCTGCCGATCGCCTTCGCCGCGGTGAACGGCGTTGCGCTGGTCGTGGCACTCATGGGCCTCACGCGGCTCGTCACCCGGGACGTCGATCGGGCCACGGCACAGCGAACCTCGCTCTACGTGGTCGTCTTCCCGGCCGCGTTCTTCCTCATCGGCCCGTTCACCGAGGCGATCTTCCTCGCAGCCGCCGCGTGGACCTTCGTCGGGGCGCGCGAGCGCCGATGGGAGCTCGCGGTCATCGGCGGGGTCGTCGCCGGCCTGACCAGGCCGGTCGGGATCCTGCTGATGCTGCCCGTGGCGTGGGAGGCAGCCATGATGGTGTGGGACCGACGGCGGGCCGGGAGCCCGTTGCTGCGGCGCGGCGACGTCCTCGCGGCCCTCGCGGTCATCGGCCCCGGCCTCGCCTACGCCGGATACGTGGCGTGGACCGCGGTCGTGGTGGGGCAGTCGTACTTCGATGCGCACCTGGCGTGGGGGGAACACCACCTGGCGCCTCCATGGGAGCAACTCGCGGCCGGCATCGCCTATGGGCTGGACCACGCCAAGCCCGCCCAGCTGGTCAACGCGGGGGTGTGGATCCTGTTCGCGGCTCTGACCCTCGCGGGGTTCCGCCGGCTGCCGCTCAGCTACACGTTGTTCGTCATCCCGCAGCTGGTGCTCGCCGTCACCCAGGAGACGGTCTGGCCGCTGATGTCCACGAGCCGCTACATGCTCGCGCTGTTCCCGTGCTTCGTCGTGCTCGCCATCGCCGGTCGGAGCCCGCGCTTCCACACCACGTGGGTCGTGCTGTCGACGCTGCTGCTGGGCTTCCTGACGATCCTGTTCATCGAGGGCTGGATGGTCGGCTGACCACACGCCCGCCGAGGATGGTCAGCGCCACACGGGTGCGCCGCCATGCTCGCCCTCGAGGACGCGACCGGCAGCGAACCGGGTGAACGCGAAGGGCGCGATGTCCACCGAGGTCGCCGCCCCGTCGAGGATCAGCTCGGCCATGCCCAGCCCGACCGCCGGCGCCGTCTTGAACCCCGTCCCGCTATGCCCGCAGTCGAGGTAGAACCCGTCGGGGCCCGCCGGTCCGAGCATCGGCCGCTGGTCCGGCGTGGACAGGCCGTCCTGCCCGGAGTGCGCCGTCCGGAAGGTGCCGTCGATGAGGCCCGGCACGCGGCGCACGATCCGTTCCGCCGCCCGGTCCCGGAAGGTCGGCGCGGCCGAGGCCGTGTCCCGGTCCGGCGAGCCGCCCATCTGGTTGTCGTCCTCGAGCCCGACGAGCACCAGCTCCGTGCCCTCCGGGCGGAAGTACATCTCGTTGGCGATGTCGATCACCACGGGGATCGGCCGCGGCACCGAGGCGGGCACGCCCAGGTATCCCGTGTCGTGACGCCAGACGGTGAGCGGGATCTCCAGCCCCGCGAGGGCGGCGACCTCCTTCGCCCAGCCGCCGGCCGCGTTCACGACGACCGGGGCGTCGATCGACCCCTTGGTCGTGTCGACGCCGTCCACGCGGCCACCCGTGACCCGGATCGCCGTGACGGACGCGCCCTGCCGGAGCGTCGCACCGCGCTCGCGGGCCGCACGGATCAGCGATCCCGCGGTCATGGACGGATCCGCGTAGCCCGACCCGGGCTCCCACGCCGCGACCTCGTCGTCGGCGATCGCCAGGCCCGGCGCGAGCTCCCGCATCGCCGCCGCATCGACGACCGTGCTGTCCACGCCCAGCGCGCGGTGGCTGGCGACGTTCGCGCGCACCCGGGCCTCGGCGTCGCCCGGCTCGATCCACAGGAAGCCCGTCCGGGTGAACCCGCAGTCCCCGCCGACGCGCGCCTCCCAGTCGCGGAACCACTCGTGCGCCGTGGCGGCGAGGCGTGCCTCGGCCAGCAGGTCGTAGTAGACGCGCACGAGACCCGACGAGCGGCCGGTCGCGCCGGCAGCCACGGTCGCCCGCTCCACGACGATGACACGCGTGCCTCGCGACGCGAGGTGGAACGCGAGGCTCGCCCCCTGGACGCCCCCGCCGATGACGACGACGTCGGCCGTCTCGCTCATGGACCCCACTCCCGCTGGCTGCTGGCTCCCCGCGCCAGTATCGGGCAGGCTGGCCGGCAGACGTCGGCTTCGCCGCGTGCCTACGCGCGGCGAGCCGGCGCCCGATCGAAGGCGACGCCGCGATCGCGCAGGCTGACCCAGGCGTCGTGGCCGATGACGACGTGATCGAGGACATCCACGTCCAGCAGCCGGCCGGCCGCGATCGCCTCCGCCGTGAGGTGGAGGTCGTCCGGGCTCGGCGTCGGGTCGCCGCTCGGGTGGTTGTGGACGAGCACGATCCCGGCCGCGTCGAGCCGGACGGCGTCCCGGAACAGCTCGCCGACCCGCACGAGCGACGCGGACACGTTCCCCACGTACACGGTGCTGACGCGCTGGACGACGTTCTTCGTGTTGAGGACGAGCACCCGCAGCTCCTCGCGCTCGAGGCGGCCCATGTCCGCGCCCAGCGGGCCGAACACGTCCCGCGGCGACCGGATCGTCCAGCGACCGCTGGGCCACTCGGCGACCGACCGTCGCCCGAGCTCGAAGGCCGCGGCGAGCCGGGCGGCCTTCGCGCCGCCGAGCCCGGGGGTCGCGGCGAGCTCCAGGTCCGACGCCCGCGAGAGCGCGCGGATGCCGTCGTGCCGCGCGACGAGGTCCTCGGCCACCTCCATCGCACTCCGCCCGCCGCCGCCGCTGCCGAGGATCACGGAGATCAGCTCCGCCGCCGAGAGCCCGCCGGGCCCGCGCATGGCGAGCCGCTCGCGCGGGCGCTCGGCGGCGGGGAGGTCCCGGACCGACCGGGTCGCACGGCGATGCGGAGGAGCCTCATCCACCGTCGCGTCCACGATCGTCATGACCACCGTCCTGGGGCGGGTGGGTGCACACCGGGCTGCATCGAGGACGAGGACGCCCGGTGGGATGCAGGCGTCCCCGGGCCCGGACGACGGAAGCCCGCCGATTTCCCCCGCCGTCCGGACCGGGAACACCACGAACAGTACGGAGCGGCGCTTATCGGCCGATCACCGCGCCATTGGCGGCGACTTGCGCCGCGGGCCTACTGGCCGAGCGCCCCCGCGGCCGCGAACGCGAGCAGGACCTGGATGCCGTTGAACGCCGCGTGCAGCCCGATCGCGGCATACAGCGACCGCCGCGAGAGGAACAGCCAGCCGAGCGCGATCCCCACCGGCAGCAGCGCGACGAACGAGAACAGCGCCCGCTGGGCGCCGCTCGCGAACGAGGCGTCGAACAGCGTGATGACGTGGGCGATGGCGAAGAACACGGCGCCGCGCACGATCGCCGGCCACGCGGCGCCCAGCGAACGGGCCCACGCCGTCGTCGCGAAGCCGCGGAAGAACAGCTCCTCCCCGATCGGCGCCAGGAGGGCCGCGGAGACGAGGTTGACCAGGAGGCCGAGAGCATCGCCGGCCGGCGGGAGCGGGCTCGCCGACCGCTCCAGGAACGAGCCGAGCACGAGGCTCAGCGCGATCGTCACGACGATCACCGGCAGCGCGAACACCGCGCCGATGAGCAGCTCCCGTACGGCCGACCCGTCCGGGCGCCTGACGCCCATCTCCGCCCAGCTGAGCGAGCCCGGCCCCACGACCAGCAGGCGGATCGCGGCCACGTAGGCCAGCAGCGTCACGAGCAGGGAGAGCGCGGTCGCGGCCGGCGACGAGGCGTCCACGCCCAGCGCGGACAGCGGCGCCAGCACGAACACGATGCCCACCAGCGTCATCGCGATCACGACCGCGAACGCGAGCACGGGCGACGGGCCACGGTACGGGAGGTCGGTGCGCCCGGTGCGTTCCACGGCCTGCGAGCCCGCGGCGGCGATCAGCCCGAGCCCGAGGACCACGAGTCCCGCGAGGACCAGCCACGGTGCCGCACCGCCGCCGGCGGCCATGAACGAGACGAGGAGCACGGCGGCGCCCATGACCGTGCCGACCCAGCCGACGAGATACAGGGCGGGGACGCGGCGGCCCTCGAGGCTGAACATGGAGGGCGACGCACCGGGTTCGGTCGGCGCGTGGGGCTCGGTCGACGCGTCGGGCTCAGGGACGACGGCCGTTCCGGCCGCCACCTCGGCGGGTTCGCCGGCCGGGGCGTCCGGTGCCGGGCGCTCGGGCGTCGGCTCGGTCAAGGCTCCGGGTACGAGCCCGGCGCGCTCGAGGGGTTCTGGGACGTCGGGTTCGAGGGCCCGCGGAGCGACGATGACCGGCTGCCGGTGCGCAGCGCCGCAGACGACCCGCTGGTCGTGGGCGCATCGATGGGCTGCGGCATCTCGGTCGCGATCGGCTCATACGACGCGACGTCCGTGCGCTCGAAGTCCTTGCCGCACCATGCGCACAGCGACCAGTCGAGCCCGACGAGCCGCCCGCAGTTCGCGCACACGCGGTTGAGCCGCGTGCGGCAGGTGGGACAGATGATCCACTCCTCGTTCACGCGCCGCGAGCACGAGGGGCAGGTCTTGATCGTCTCGACCTCGGCGAGGAGCGCCTCCTCCGCCAGGTTCCGCTCGTAGACCTCGCCGATCTTCTCCTGCGGCCGCACGACGCGGTACACGATGACGCCGGCGAGGAACAGGATCGGCGTGAACAGGATGATCAGCGCGGCGGCGAGGTACGGCAGGACCGGGTTCTCGCTGCGCAGCTGCATGTCCCGGAACGCCCAGTAGGCGGACGCGAGCCACAGGATGACGACGTAGAAGACGAGCGCCTGGATCGCGAGCTGCACGACCGGGTTCGAGAAGAACCCGCCGATCGTGTCCGTGATCGTGCCGAGAATCTGGTCCATGCGGTGAAGTGGTGCCTCCCAGGGGGCGTGGCGCGCCCCGAGGCACGCGGCGCACGGCAGTGTAACAGGCACGCCGGGGCGAGCCGGGTTGTGGCCATGACGCGCCGGCGGGCGCGCAGGTGACGGACGTCGCCCCCCGGCCGATCAGGGCCGGGGCGGACGGCTCCGTGGCAGCTCCAGGGTCCAGCTCGCGTTGCGGAACGCGGCGGCGACACCTGCCAGGACGAGGGCGCCGAGCCACACCGAGACCCAGATGACGACGGCGGCCACGATCAGGAGCGGGTCGTCCGCCGAGCGGAGCAGGTCTCGGACGTGTGTCCAGCCGATGGCGGCCGCGACGAGCGCCGGCCCGGCGACGAGCAGGGTGACGAAGATCCCCACGAGGGCTGTCCCCAGGATCCGCAGTGGCCTCCGGACGAGGTCGCCCCAGCCGAGCAGCCACGCGATGAGGACCGGTCGCCGCTCGAGGACGAGCCGCCGCACGCCCACGGCCGCCGCCGCGTCGCTCACGAGCCAGGTGACGACGAGGGCGCCGATGGCGAGCGGCAGGCTGCGCAGGACGCGGACCGGCAGCGGTGTCACGAGATCGTCGGGGAGGGTGAGCTCGCGGTAGGCGACGTCGTACAGCGGCCGCCACGACAGCAGCGCCACGACGGCCACGGGCGCGAGCGACAGGAGCCGCAGCAGCGCGATCCGGACGAGTCCGGGCGCCGGGTCCAGGTTGCTGGCCGCGGTCGGGATCCCCTCGTCGGCAGCGGCCTCGAGCGCGATCGCGATCCCCTGCCGCTCGGCCCAGGCGCCGATCAGGAGACCCACTGTGAACAGGAGGACGCCGCCCGCGAACCCGCCGACGATCAGCGCGATGAG
>JAICUV010000013.1 GCA_025935655.1 Chloroflexota bacterium
ATCGACCCCACCGCGGGCGAGGTCCGTGTCCTGGGCGAGGACCCGCGCCGGTTCCGCCGCGCGACGCGCGAGCGCATCGGCTACATGCCGCAGCTGTTCACGCTCTACCCCGACCTCACCGCGGACGAGAACGTCGACTTCGTGGCGAGCCTGTTCGGGATGCTCACGAGGCGCCGCCGGCGCCGGGTCCGGGAGGTCCTCGAGCTCGTCCAGCTGTGGGAGGCTCGCGACCGTCGGGCCGGCCAGCTGTCGGGTGGCATGCAGCGCAGGCTCGAGCTCGCGTGCGCGCTCGTGCACGAGCCCAGCCTGCTGCTCCTCGACGAGCCCACCGCGGGCATCGATCCCATCCTGCGCACGACGATCTGGGAGGAGCTCGACCGCCTCAAGGCGGCCGGCCGGACGCTGCTCGTGACCACGCAGTACGTCGCCGAGGCCGAGTCCTGCGACGCCGTGGCGCTGATCGCGGCGGGGCGGCTCATCGCGCTCGGCAAGCCCGAGGAGCTGCGCCGCAGCGCGGCCGGCGGCGACATCATCGAGGCCGAGACCGAGGCGCCGTTCGATCCGGCGGTCCTCGTCGGCAAGGAGGGCATCACGTCCGCCCGGAGCACCGGGCTGCGGTCGTTCCGGGTCGTGGCCGAGGACGCCGGCACCGTGACGCCCGTCCTGGACGACCTCGTCGAGGCGGCCGGCGGGTCGCTCGTCACAGCGCGCGAGGCCCGGCTCACGTTCGACGAGGTGTTCACGGTGCTCGTGGAACGTGCTGCCGCGGAGCGCGGCGAGGCCGTCACGGGCGACGCCGCCCCGGCGACCGCGGACAGCGCGGCATGAGCGCGCTGATGGGGCTCGCCAAGATCGTCACCCGGCTGCTCGCCTTCGTCGGGCGCGAGCTGGTGGAGGTCCGCCGCCGGCCGGGCGCGCTCGCCAGCCTCGTGTTCGGCCCGTTCCTCGTCATGGCGATCTTCGGGCTCGGCTACAACGGCTACAAGAAGCCGCTGCCCACGCTGATCGTCATCCCGGCGTCGTCCGGCCTGCCAAGCGACGTCGAGGTGTACCGCAACGTCGCGGGCCCGGGCCTCGAGATCGTCGACGTCGTCCAGGACGCCTCGTCCGCGAACGCCCGCCTCGAGTCCGGCGAGGTGGAGGTGGTGGCGATCGCCCCGGAGAACGCGAAGGCCACGTTCGAGAGCGGAAAGCAGTCGACGATCGAGGTGCGGGTCGACCTGGCCGACCCCGTCCAGGCCGCCTACGCGGGCCTCATGGCGGACCAGTTCGCCAACGCGGTCAACAGGGAGATCATCCGGCGGGCGGCCGAGGAGGGCCAGACCAAGGCGGCGCAGAACGGTCTGCCGAACGCCGACACGGTTCCCCCCGAGGTCATCGCCGCGCCGACCCACGCGGAGCTGGTGAACATCGCGCCGGTCGTGCCCAGCGTCATCGGGTTCTTCGGCCCGGCGGTCCTCGCCCTGATCCTCCAGCACATGGCCGTCACGCTCATCGCGCTCTCGGTCGTCCGCGACCGCACGAGCGGCGTGATCGAGGTGTTCCGCGTGTCGCCCGTGTCGGCGTGGGAGGTCGTCGCAGGCAAGATCCTGGGCTTCGCGTTCCTGTGCGCGGCGATCGCGCTGGTGAGCCTCCTGCTCCTGATCTTCGGCCTGGGCGTGCCGATGCTGGGCTCGCCCGCCGTCCTCGCGGGCGTGGTGGCGCTGCTGATCATCGCGTCGCTGGGCCTCGGCCTCCTGATCTCCATCGTCAGCGATTCCGAGCGCCAGGCGGTCCAGCTCTCGCTGCTGGTGCTGCTCGCGTCGGTGTTCTTCTCCGGGTTCGTGCTCCCGATCTCGGAGTTCACCGCCCCGGTCCGCGCGGGCGCCTACCTGATCCCGGTCACCAACGGCATCGGCCTCATCCAGGACGTGATGCTGCGCGGCGAGATCCGCGAGCCATGGCAGGCGATGCTCCTCGCCGCCATCGGGCTGGTGCTGCTGCTGGCCTGCTGGCTCCTCCTCCGGCGGAACATGACCCGGGCCTGACGATGGGCTCCGGGGCGTTGACCCGGGCGAACCCGATCGCCGATCTGGTCGTGCGGGTGGAGGCGACTCGACACGCGGCCGCAACGGGAGGGCCGGTTCCGGGAGGCGGTTCGGCGCACGGGCGAACGTACGGTTGAGGCCGTGACCTCGCAACGAACGCCCACCGCCGCTCCGGCCGGCCCGTCGCAGACGGGTGCGACCGCCGTGGCACGCATGCAAGACCGGAGGCCCCGCATGGAGCAGCGACACCGGTCCGAGAAGGGCCAGGATCCCCATGGCCAAGGCGCCTGGGACCACCGGGCGCTGCCGCCGCCGCTCGGCGGGGCGCCGATGGCGGCCCCGGACGAGGACGCTGCGCGCGCGGTCGAGCCGATGCGGGTGATCGAGATCCTGTCGCACGAGCTGCGGTCGCCGATCACCACCATCCACCTCGGCACGAAGGTCCTGCGCGACGGCGGCAACCGGATCTCCGGACCCGTGCGCCTCGAGGTCGTCGAGGCGGTCGAGGAGGAGGCGGAGCGCCTGTACCGGCTGGTCGAGGACCTGCTGGCGGTCGCCCGCCACGAGGGCGACGCCGCGCCGCTGCCCGTCGGCCCGCTCGCGATCCAGCACTGGCTCCCCGGCACGATCGCGGCGGAGGTCCATGCCTACCCGGCCCTCGCCGTCCGGTCGTCCGTCCCGGCCGACCTTCCCCCGGTCCTCGCCGACGACGGCGCGCTGGCGCACGTCGTGCGGAACCTGCTCGCCAACGCCGTCCGATATGCCCCGCGGGGCATGCCCGTGGAGATCGTCGCGACGCCGACCGATTCCGGCACCGTCCGCATCGAGTTCCTCGACCGCGGCCCCGGCGTCAACGCCGCCGAGGCCGACCACCTGTTCGACCCGTTCTACCGGGCGGCTGCGGCGGACGCGGCCGGATCCGGGGCGGGGCTCGGCCTGGCGGCCGCACGCCGGCTGCTGCGGGCGATGCACGGCACCATCGAGGCGCGGCCGCGCGACGGTGGCGGCGCACGGTTCATCGTGACGCTGCCGATCGCGGAGGCCGATGCCGAGCCGGATGGCGAGTCGCGGCAGGGCATCGCGCCGGCGAGCTGATCCCGACCACCGGCTAGCTGATCCCGACCACGGCGAGGCAGCCCATCGCCAGGGCGGACCCCGCGACGACGGCGAGCGGCGGCACGCGTCCCGACACCAGCCCGGCGAAGCCGGACGCGGCGATGACCGCGGTCGCGGGCGACCGGATCCCCGTCGTGCCCACCGGTGAGATCAGCGCCGCCGCGAGGATCCCGACCACGACGGCGTTGACGCCGCGCAGCGCCGCCCCGAGACCCCGCTGACGTCGCAGGGCACCGAGCACCGGCAGCGCGGCGAGCACCAGCAGCATCCCCGGCAGGAAGATCGCGACGGTCGCGATCGCCGCTCCCGCGACCCCGCCGGGTCCCGCCGTCGAGACCGCGCCGAGATAGCCCGCGAACGTGAACAGCGGCCCGGGCATCGCCTGGGCGGCGCCATAGCCCGCGACGAACGACCCCTCCCCCACCCAGCCCGGCGCCACCACGCCGGCGTCCAGCAGCGGCAGGACGACGTGGCCGCCGCCGAACACCAGGGCCCCCGAACGCGACAGCGCGGCCACGAACCCGGCGCCGGGGTCTCGCGTCGCCGCGGCAAGCAGCTGCGGACCGACGACGACCGCCAGGAACGCCGCCAGGAGCACGATCGACGTGCGCCGCCCGCCAGCCGGCACGGGCGCCGTGGACGTCGCGGGCGGGGCATCGTCGGCGCGCCACGCCACCCAGCCGGCCAGGCCGCCGGCGAGGATCACGGCCGCCTGGGCGAACGGCGTGGGGACCGCGAGCATCGCCAGCAGCGCCAGGGTCGCCATCACCAGGCGGGGTGCGTCCGGCGCGAGCCTACGACCCATCGCGACCACCGCCTGCGCCACGACGGCGACGGCCGCTGCCTTCAGACCCGCGATGACACCGGCCACGGGTCCGTCCGCGGGAATGCCCGCGCCGGCGGCCCACAGGCCCAGCATCGTCATCACGATCGCGCTCGGAAGGGTGAACCCGAGCCAGGCGGCCAACGCGCCCCGCCAGCCCGCGCGGAGGTGCCCGACAGCCACCGACAGCTGGGACGACGCGGGTCCCGGCAGGCTCTGGGCGAGGGCGACGAGATCGGCGAACGCAGCATCGTCCAGCCATCGCCGCCGGACCACGAAGGCCTCGCGCTGGTAGCCCAGATGCGCGATCGGGCCCCCGAACGAGGTCAGGCCCAGCCGCAGGGAGACGAGCAGGACCTCGCGCGCGGACCCGGGCGGCACGGGCGACGCGTCAGCGCGTCAGCGGGTCCGTCGCGTCAGGGTCCACCCCGAGCTCCGCGATGGCCTTCGCGGCCTTCTTCGGCTCGAGCTCGCCGCACTGGACGAGGCCCGTGTAGGCCATCGCGGCGATGTGCGGCGCATCGATCCCGAACCAGCTGCGCAGGTTCTCACGCGTGTCGCTGCGCCCGAAGCCGTCGGTTCCCAGGACGATGTACGGCGCCTGGATCCAGCGGCTCACCATGTCGGGAAGGCTGCGGATCCAGTCGGTGGCCACGATGATCGGCCCGCCCTCCGACCCCAGGACGTGCTGCACGTACGGGACGCGCGCCGGCTGGTCCGGGTGGAGCTGGTTCCAGCGCTCCGCACGGAGCGCATCGTCGCGCAGCTGCTGGAACGAGGTCGCCGAGTAGACCTCGGCCGCGATCCCCCGCTCCGCCAGGAGGTCGCGTGCCGCGAGGACCTGCTGGAGGATCGACCCGGAGCCGACGAGCCGCACGCGGCCCTTGGGCTTCTCGATCTCGGGCGCGTCCGCGAACCTGTAGATGCCGCGGATGATGCCCTCGTCCGCGTCCGCGGGCTTCGCGGCCTGCGGATAGTTCTCGTTGTAGACGGTGACGTAGTAGAAGACGTCCTCGCCGTCCGTGTACATCCGCTTGATCCCGTCGCGGACGATCGTCGCGAGCTCGTATGCGTAGGCCGGGTCGTACGCGCGGACCACCGGGACCGTGGACGCCAGCACCTGGCTGTGGCCGTCGTCGTGCTGGAGGCCCTCACCCGCCAGCGTCGTGCGGCCGGCCGTGGCGCCGATCATGAACCCGCGCCCCCGCTGGTCGCCGAACGCCCACGCCTGGTCGCCGGTCCGCTGGAACCCGAACATGGAGTAGAAGATGTAGAACGGGATCATCGCCTCGCCGTGCGTCGCGTACGACGTGCCGGCGGCCTGGAGGCTGGCCATCGAGCCCGCCTCGTTGATCCCCTCCTCCAGGACCTGGCCGTCCTTCGCCTCGCGGTAGCTGAGCACGAGGTCCGAGTCCACGGGCTCGTAGCGCTGGCCGCCGGAGGCGTAGATCCCGACCTCCTTGAACAGCGGGTCCATGCCGAAGGTCCGTGCCTCGTCCGGGATGATCGGCACGATGCGCCTGCCGATCTCGGGGTCGCGGATGAGGTTGCGCAGGAGGCGCGTGAACACCATGGTCGTGGAGACCGCGGTGGGGCTGCCGCCGTCGAACTCCTTGTCGATCGCGTCCGACAGGAGCGGCAGCGGCGCAGAGCGGACGACCCGCCTGGGCAGCGGCCCGCCGAGCGAGGCCCGGCGCTCCAGCATGTACCGCACCTCGTCCGAGTCCGGGCCCGGGTGGAAGTACGGCGCGTCCTTGAGCTTCGCGTCGGGGATCGGCAGCTCGAGGCGGTCGCGGAAGACCCGCAGCTCCTCCTCGTTGAGCTTCTTCGCCTGGTGGGTGATGTTGCGCGCCTCGACGCCCCGGCCCAGCGTCCACCCCTTGACCGTCTTGGCGAGGATCACCGTCGGCGCGCCCGTGAACTGGGTCGCGGCGAGGTAGGCGGCGTAGATCTTGCGGTAGTCGTGGCCGCCGCGGCGCAGCTTGAGCAGCTGCTCGTCCGGCAGGTGCTCGACCATCCTGCGCAGGCGCGGGTCGGAGCCGAAGAAGTTGTCGCGGACATAGCTGCCCGACGTCGCGACGGACATCTTCTGGAACTCGCCGTCGACGGTCGTGTTCATCTTCTCGACGAGGACGCCGTCCACGTCACGCGCGAGGAGCTCGTCCCACTCGCGGCCCCAGATGACCTTGATCACGTTCCAGCCGGCGCCGCGGAACAGGCCCTCCAGCTCCTGGATGACCTTGCCGTTGCCGCGGACCGGGCCGTCGAGGCGCTGCAGGTTGCAGTTGATGACGAACGTCAGGTTGTCGAGGCGGTCACGGGCGGCGAGCGAGATCCCCGAGATCGACTCCGGCTCGTCCATCTCGCCGTCGCCGAGGAAGGCCCAGACGCGCTGCTGGCTCGTGTCCTTGAGGCCGCGGTTGTGGAGGTAGCGGTTGAACCGGGCCTGGTAGACCGCGGCGATCGGGCCGAGGCCCATCGACACCGTCGGGAACTCCCAGAAGTCCGGCATCAGGCGCGGATGGGGGTACGAGCTCAGGCCCTTGCCGCCCGTCTCCCGACGGAAGTGGTCCAGGCGATCCTCGGACAGGCGGCCCTCGAGGAACGCGCGGGCGTAGATGCCCGGCGCCGCGTGACCCTGGAAGTACACCTGGTCGCCGCCGCCCGGGTGGTCCTTCCCGAGGAAGAAGTGGTTGAACCCGACCTCGTACAGGGACGCCGCGGACGCATACGTGGCGAGATGGCCGCCGATCCCCGCGAACCGGTTGTTGGCGCGCAGGACCATCGCGACGGCGTTCCAGCGGATCAGCCGGCGGATGCGCCGCTCGAGCTCCTCGTCGCCCGGGAAGTAGGGCTCCTGCTCGGGACTGATCGTGTTGATGTAGCGCGTCTGGGTGAGGCTCGGCAGCCCGACGTGGCGCTGGCGCGCGCGCTTGAGCAGCTTGTACATGAGGAAGCGCGCGCGGTTCTCGCCTTCCTGCTCGAGCACCTGGTCGAACGAGTCGACCCAGTCGCTGGTCTCGGCTTCATCGATGTCGGGGAGCTGGTGCTTGAAGTCGTCGACGGTCATCGGGGCTCCGGTGGCGCTGGGCGAGCTGGCCCGGTCAGAACGGCGTACAGGGTAGCCCCGATGGTACGCCGGTGTGATCACGACGACCGGTTGCGGATCGGGGCCATCGACCGACCGCAGCGAGCCCGCGTTCTGTAATGCGCGTGTATCGGTTCTGCAAGGTCTCGCCGGGGCGGCCGGTACCGCTCCACGGGCAGCCTAGTCATCACCGCCGGTCCGACTCCGGGCCCGAAGCAGACCGGCCCCAACAGGTACCCATCCCATGACTCACGACCACGAGACGATCGTCGTCGAACGCAATCGCGGCTCCGGCGCAGGAGCCATCCTCGGCGTCATCGTCGTCCTCGCGCTCATCATCGGCTTCTGGTTCTTCGCCTTCGGGCCCGGCAAGGGCACGTTCGGCGGCAGCACCAGCAGCGGCACCGACATCAACGTCAACGTCGACCTGCCGTCCATCCAGCCGGCCGCGAGCTGAACCATCAACGGCAGACCCGTTGCCCCCACGACGGGTCTGCCCGTCTCCGTCACGACGTCTCCCGGCTTGTCTCCGGGGCGCGCACACTACGCACAACCTGGAGGTGAGAGGTGAGCACCCAACCGCTGGTCCTCGTCGCTGACGACGAGCCCCGCATCACGAAGCTCGTGTCGATCGCGCTGTCCGAGGAGGGCTTCCGCGTCGTCACCGCCAGCGGCGGCGAGGACGCGCTCGCGAAGGCCGAGGAGGTCCGCCCGGACATCGTCCTGCTGGACATCGTCATGCCGGACCTCGATGGCATCGAGGTCATGCGCCAGCTGCGCGAGCGACGCCCGGTCCCGGTGATCCTGCTCACGGCGAAGGGCTCCACGGCCGACAAGGCGAAGGGCCTGGACCTCGGCGCCGACGACTACATCGCGAAGCCGTTCCACCCGGACGAGCTCGCCGCGCGCGTGCGCGCCGTCATCCGCCGATCCTCGGGCGCCCAGCCGGGCGCGGGCGTCATCCGGTTCGACGACGTCGAGATCGACCTCGAGCGCCGGATGGTCACCCGGTCCGGCGAGCTCGTCCAGCTCTCGCGCACCGAGTGGCTGCTCCTCCAGCACCTGGCCGCGAACGCGGGCAAGGTCGTGCTCCACACCGAGCTCCTGACGAAGGTCTGGGGCCCGGAGTACCGCGACGACCTCCAGTACCTTCGCGTCTGGGTCTCGCGCGTCCGCCGCAAGCTCGGCGCGAAGCCGGGCGAGCCCGGCCGCATCCGGACCTTCCAGGGCATCGGCTACCTGCTCGACGTGGAGGGCGACGCGACGTCTCCCGCCTCCGGCTCCCTCAACGAGGAGCCGCTCGTCGACGAGGCCCCGGAGACCGCGACGGCGTAGGTCCCGTCCACTCTTATCCTGCTCGACGCCGCCGGTCACCCCGGCGGCGTCTTCGTGCCCGACGCTACGGCCCTGCGCCGTGGGGGTTCCGCGGATCGTGGGTCCGTGCCTTCGTGCTTCCCAGCTCCGCCTCGGGGCTCGGCGTCGCAGCGCGCGCGCCGTCGTGCCTGCCCGGTCCGGGGCTGCCCGATCCGCGCCTGCCCCGCATCGCCCAGCGCCCCCTCTGGGTCGCCCCGCGTTCCACGGAGCGGCGATTTCCCCAGGTGGATCGGCCCGTGATCCAACTGGCGCCATTTGCTCCCGCTGGAACGCCGGGCGATCCAACTGGCGGCTCCAGCCGACGCGTGGAACGCCGGGCGATCCAAGTGGCCACGCGCGTGCGAAGACTCGCCGCGTGCCAGGGGCCGCGCGGGCGACGGGCGCCACGATCCCATGCCATGGGCGCGCACCACCGGCCGCGCGTGCCCACGCCCAGATAAGTCGCAGGTGAGTGGCGATCGTCACCATGCCGCCATGCCCAGACGACATCGCGCCGAGATCGACGGCGAGCGGCTCGCCAGGAAGCTGACCGCCTCGCTCGGCGAGGAGATCCGTGTCGCGCGCACGAGCGCCGGGCTCGCGCAGCGTGACGCGGCAAGCGCCGCGGGGATGTCGCACAGCCAGTTCGGTCGCATCGAGCGCGGACTGCTGCCGCGCCTGACGTTCGATCAGGCATGCCGCGCCGGCACGGCGGTCGGGCTCCGCTACGCCGGACGGATGTACCCGGGCGGGGACCCGGTTCGGGACGCGGCGCAGCTTCGGCTGCTCGAGCGGTTCATCGCCATCCTCCCGCCGCTCGCTCGGGTGGACCGCGAGGTACCGCTCCCGATCCCCGGTGACCGACGCGCGTGGGACGCGCTCATCGCCCTGGGCGGTCGCCGCGCCGGGTGCGAGGCGGAGACGTGGCTGGGCGACGTCCAGGCGCTCGAGCGCAAGCTCGCTCTCAAGCTGCGGGACGGGGCCGTGGATGTGCTCCTGCTGGTGCTCTCGGACACGGTCCACAACCGCGAGGCGCTGGACCACGCTCGTGCCGCGCTCCGGCCGCTGCTGCCGCTCGACAACGTCCAGGTTCGCCGCGCGCTACGCGACAGCCGCCTCCCCACGACCAGCGGCGTGGTGCTCGTCTGACATGACCTCGGCGCGCGCAGGCATCCGCGACCCGCTACCGTGTGCGAATGCTCCGTTACCGACCCGGCGTCGCGCTCATCGTCGTGGACGTCCAGAACGACTTCGCGGACCCCGCGGGCGGCCTCAGCGTCGCCGGCGGCGAGGCCGTGATCCCGGTCATCAACCACGAGATCCAGCTCGCGCGCGCCAACGGCAGCGTCGTCGTGTGCACCCAGGACTGGCACCCGGAGCACACGCCGCACTTCGCCAAGGACGGCGGGATCTGGCCGGACCACTGCATCGCGGGCACGTGGGGCGCGGAGCTCCACCCGGCGCTCGAGGCCGGCGACGCCCCCGTCGTGCGCAAGGGCGCGAACGGCGAGGACGGCTACTCCGGGTTCACGATGCGCGATCCCGCCACGGGCGAGACGATCCCGACCCCGCTCGACGCGCTGCTCCGCGGGCAGGGCGTGGACGAGGTCGTCGTCACCGGGCTCGCGACGGACTACTGCGTCAAGGCGACGGCCCTCGACGCGATCGCGCTCGGCTACCGGACGACGCTGCTGGGCGACGGGGCCGCGGCCGTGAACCTCCAGGCGGGCGACGGGCAGGCCGCCATCGACGAGATGGCCGCGGCCGGCTGCGTCATCGCCAGCTCGAGGATGCGCTGACCGCCGTGCTCCGCCGGGTGCTCGCGCTCGCGCTGCTCCTGGCGCCGGTCGTCGCGGTCGCCACTGACCGGTTGCTGGCCGCCCGACGTGGCCCCAACCCGCGCCGCTCCATGTCGATGCTGGAGGTGATCGACGCCCCCATCGAGGCGGCGTGGTCCGTCCTCGCGGACATCCCGCGCCAGCCGGAGTGGATGCGCGAGATGAAGAAGGTCGCAATCACGACGCCCGGACCCGTGGGCGTGGGGACGCGCGGCGAGGCGACGGTGCGGATCCTGGGCATCGGCGTGAGCGACCCGGTCGAGATCACGGAGTTCGAGCGCCCCACCCGGTTCGCGATCCGTCACGAGGGCCTGTTCACCGGCGGCGGCGTGATCACGCTCGATGCCGGCGCGGACGGGACGACGACGATCGTCCGCTGGACGGAGACGCTCGTGCCGCCCCTCCTCCCCGAGATTGGCGCGCTCGTCCAGGCGCCGGTCCTCCAGGCGATCTTCCAGGACGATCTCCACCGCTTCAAGCGGCTCGTCGAGACCGGCTCGGCGGACGGCTGACGTGGAGCTCCACCTCGTCGACGCCACGTACGAGCTCTTCCGGGCGCACTTCTCGCCCCGCCCGCCGGTGCTCGGACGCGATGGCATCGTCCTCAGCGGCGTCTCGGGGATCGTGGAGCAGCTGCTGTACCTGCTGCGCGAGCAGGGGGGCACCCACGTCGCGTGCGCGCACGACCGCACCATCCGCTCGTTCCGCAACGAGCTCTACCCCGGCTACAAGACCGAGGCCGGCATGGACCCGCTGCTGCTCGCCCAGTTCCCGATCGCCGAGCAGGCGATCGAGGCGCTCGGACTGACCCTGTGGGCGATGGTCGAGTTCGAGGCGGACGACGCGATCGCGGCCGCCGCCGAGCGGTTCGCGGCCGACCCCCGCGTCGAGCGGATCCTCATCTGCACGCCGGACAAGGACATGGCGCAGTGCGTGCGCGACGCCCGGGTCGTGCTGTGGGACCGGCGCCGCGACACGATCTACGACGAGGACGGCGTGCGCACGAAGTGGGGCGTCGACCCGTCGAGCGTCGCGGACCGCCTGGCGCTCGTGGGCGACGCCGCCGACGGCTTCCCGGGGCTCCCCGGCTGGGGCGACAAGAGCGCGTCCGCGGTGCTCGCTCGATACGGGACGCTCGAGGCGATCCCGCCCAACGGCGCGGACTGGGACGTGCCCGGCCTGCGCAACCCGGTCGGGCTGGCGGCCACGCTGCGCGACCAGATGGCCGACGCGCTCCTGTTCCGCGACCTCGCCCGCCTGCGCACGACCGCGGACGGCGTCGAGATCCCCCAGCAGGACGTCGACGAGCTCAAGTGGCACGGCGCCGACCGGGCGACGTGGGAGGCATTCTGCGACGAGTGGGGCCTCGACCGGCTGCGCGCCCGTCCGCACCGCTGGCGCGAGGGCTGACACCGGGGACGCGAAGACCGCCGGCGCGAAGACCCGTCCGCGCGAAGACCCGTCCGCGCGACGCCCCAGCGCGAAGCCCGCCGGCGATCAGCCCTTGCGCGGCTCCCCGGACAGCTGCAGCAGCTCGGCGTGGTGGGCGGGGGCCGCGGCGCACACCCCGAAGGCGCGCGTCGCCTTGGCGACGTCGAACCACGCCCCGCCGGCCGTGTCGGTGACGATCGCGCCCGCCCGCTCCGCGATGAGCCCTGCCGCCGCGACGTCCCACGCGGACATGCCGCCCGACTGGACGAAGGCGTCGAAGCGGCCGTTGGCGACGTAGGCCATCGCCAGCGCGGACGAGCCCATCGTGCGCGACACGCGGGTCGCCCTGCGGACGGCGCTGACGCGCGAGGCAACCGCCCGTCCGCCGAGCGCGAGGTGCACGACCCAGTCCTTGAGCTCCTCCTTCGTGGACGCCCGGATGGCCACGGTCCCCCGCCCCGGCGCGGACAGCCACGCGCCGCCGTCCGCGACCGCGGAGAACGTCTCGCCGCGCATCGGGTCGTGGATCGCGCCCGCGGCCGGGCGCCCGTCCACGATGAGGCCGACCGAGCAGCAGAAGTACGGGATCCCGTTGGCGTAGTTCACCGTCCCGTCGAGCGGGTCCACGATCCACGTGCGACCGCTCGAGAGCGACCGCGCGACGTCGTCGCCGGACCCGCCGCCCTTGTGCTCGCCCGACTCCTCGGCGAGGATCCCGTCGCCCGGGAACCGGGCGCGGATGGCGCCCAGCACCAGCTCCTCGCACAGGTGGTCGACCTCCGTCACGACGTCCTTCGCGGACTTGAACTCGATCGACTCGACTCGCTCGTAGCGCTCGAGCTGGATCCGCCCGGCCTCCTCAGCGATGGCCCGCGCGAACTCGACATCCTGGGCGAAGCGGCTCGAGCGGTGCGCCCCCGACGCGTCGTCCGCGATCGCGCTCACGTGTCGCAGTCGACGCTGAGCGGCTTGACCGTCGTCCCGAGCGTCGTGATGACCGTCGAGAAGGTCACGCTGGCCCCGGGCTCGATGATCGGGCTGGTGACGAACGCGGTCTCGGGCCCGATGCCCGCGATCTGCGGATCGCCCACCCGGCAGGTCGTCGAGCCGGCGCTCGAGCCCTCGTTGGTGACCGTGATCGACACCACCAGGCCGGCCGGGTCGGCGGCGACGCTCGCGATGGTCCCCGAGAACGGGCCCACGCCGGTGACGGCGATCCGCGCGACGATGGCGAGCAGGACGACGGCGAGGATGATCCCGGCGAACACGGTGGCGTGCGCCTGCGACGGCGACGGCTGCTTGAGGCCCAGCGGGTTGCACCGCTCGCACATCGCCTGCGAGACGGGGATCCGGGCGCCGCACCGGACGCAGCCGTGGAGCGGCTCCTCGGCGGCGGGCAGGACGGAGGGCGACGGGGTCATCGGGCCATCGGGTTCACGGGGGACGCGGGGTCGGATCGCACGACTAGAGGCCGGTCTCGAAGATGCGGATGTCCGCCGGGCCCGACGCGTGGCCGTCGCCCCGCGTGTAGCGCAGCGACTCCTGCGCGCCGAGCGTGTCGAGGTCGGCCGGGAACCGCCCGACCATGTCCAGGACCACGGCGCGGATGCGCTCGGCATTCTGCTCGAACACCGCCAGCACGTCGTGGGCGGTCACTGCCTCGGTGCCCTCCAGGACGCCGGCGTCGTAGTCCGTGATCAGCGCGATGTTGACGACGGCCATGCCCAGCTCCCGGCACAGGTACGCCTCGGGGTACTGGGTCATGTTGATGACCTCCCAGCCGGCGTCGGAGAACCACTTCGACTCCGACTTGGTCGAGAAGCGCGGGCCCTGGATGACCACCACGGTCCCGCCATCGTGGACCGTGATCCCGTGCTCCCGGATCACCTCGAGGGCGATCCCGCGCAGGACCGGGTCGTAGATCTCGGCGGAGCTGACGTGCGAGACGATGGGGCCGTCGAAGAACGTGTCGGCCCGGCCGCTGGTCCGATCCACGAACTGGTCGGAGACGACGAAGTGGCCCGGCTCCACGTGGAGCTGGAGCGACCCCGCGGCGCACGGCGAGATCACCGCCTTGACTCCGAGCGAGCGCATCGCCCACACGTTCGCCCGGTAGTTGACCTTGTGCGGCGGGATCGTGTGCCGCCGGCCGTGACGCGGCATGAACGCGACACGCCGGCCCGCGACCGCTGCCAGGAACACGCTGTCCGACGGCGCGCCGTAGGGGGTGTCGATCTTCGCCTCGCGGACGTCGTCAAGCAGCGAGTAGAAGCCCGAGCCACCGAAGATCCCGATCTCTGCCAGGTCCGCCAACGCGCAACGCCTCCCGTGTGTGGTGAGCGAGCATTCTCGCACGGGTCCCGCGGCGCTAGGATCGGGCGATGATCGATCACGGGAACCCGGTCGCGGCCGACCGCGCGTGGCTCGCCGACTGGCGCCGCCGCGTGGCGGAGCTGTACGCGGAGGTCCGCGCCGTCGCCGCGGCCGACCCCGCCGCCGCGTGGGACACCTGGCGCCGGGAACGCGAGGCCCTGTACCGGGCGCACCCGCAGTCGCCGGTGCCCGCCAGCGAGCGCGATGCCTTCCACGCGCGCCACTGGCCGTACGACGACCGCCTCCGCTGGTCCGTCCCGGTGGAGCCGCCCGAGGCCGTCGCGACGACGGCGCCCGCGGCCGGAACCTTCGGCGGGCTCGCGATCGTCCCCGTCGAGCTCCCCAACAGCGGCGCCGAGTCGCCGGCCTTCGACCGGGTGGGCAGCGTGCGGCTCGGGCTGCCGGGCGGCGAGGCGCCGCTCCCGCTGTACTGGATGCGCGGCTACGCCGGCGGCCTGTTCCTCCCGTTCCTGGACGCCACCAACGGCGACGAGACCTACGGCGCCGGGCGGTACCTGCTGGACACGGCGAAGAGCGCCGACCTCGGCGGGGACGCGGCCGCGGGCACGCTGATCGTCGACGCCAACTTCGCGTTCCAGCCCTCGTGTGCGTTCGATCCGCGATGGGCGTGCCCGCTCGCGGGCCCGGAGAGCCGCGTCGGTGCGCGCGTCGAGGCGGGCGAACGGCTGCGCTGACGGGTCAGGCCGGCGCCCGCCCCTACCCCGGCTACCATGGGTCCATGCCCAGCGATCCCCCGTCCCTGACCCCGCGCCAGCGTGCCTTCCTGCAGCAGCCGCTCGCCGCGTCCGTGGCGTCCGTGGACGCCGCGGGGACGCCGTCCCAGGCGGTCGCCTGGTACGACCTCACGGACGATGACCGGATCCTCCTGAACTCGAACACGGGCCGCCGCTGGTGCACGAACCTGACGGCCGACCCGCGCGTCGCGCTCTCGGTCATCGACCCCGCGGACCCGTACCGCTGGCTCGGGATCTCGGGCGTCGTGGACGAGGTGATCACGGACGTCGCCCGCTCGCGGGAGGACATCGTCGCGCTCGCTCACCGGTATCACCCCGAAGGTCCCACCGCCTCGTCCGTCGCCACGTTCCGCAGCCAGCCGCGCGTGACGTTCCTCGTCCGCATCACCGCCATCCACGACCACCTCGAGGACTGACCCATGCCCGCCGCCGCACCCGTCAAGCTCGGGTTCCTCCTGTGGCCCCAGACCGATGACTGGGCGTCGCTCCGCGACGCCGCGGTCCGCGCGGAGGGCGCCGGCGCCGCGAGCCTGTGGACGTGGGACCACCTCAACTCGATCGTCGGGCCGTGGGAAGGGCCCATCCTCGAGGGCTGGTCCATCCTCGCGGGCTGGAGCCAGGTCACGGAGCGCGTGACGCTGGGTCTCATGGTCGGCGCCAACACGTTCCGCAACCCGGGCCTCACGGCGAAGCTGGCCACGACGCTCGACCACCTGAGCGGCGGCCGCGCGATCCTGGGCATCGGCGGGGCCTGGTTCGAGCGCGAGCACGAGGCCTTCGGGATCGACTTCGGCAGCGGGTTCGGCCAGCGCCTCGACCGGCTCGACGAGTCGGTGATGCTCCTGCGCCGCCTCCTCGACGGCGAGCGGATCGCCGAGCACGCCGGCGCCGCCTACACGATGAAGGACGCCCTCGTGGAGCCCAGGCCGGTGCAGCGACGCCTGCCGATCATGATCGGCGGGTCCGGTCCGAAGAAGACGCTCCGCACGCTCGCCCGGTACGGCGACATGTGGAACACGTCGGGAACGCTGGACGAGCTGCGGGCGAAGGACGCGATCCTCCGCGAGCGGTGCGAGGAGATCGGCCGCGATCCCGCCACCATCGAGCGGACCGTGACCATCGACCTCGTCATCCGCGACAGCCGCGCGGCCGCGCTCGACGCGTACAAGGCGATCCTCGCCGGCGCGGGGGCCGAGTTCGACGAGTCGCTGGCGGGGCCGATCGGCACGCCCGACGAGGTCGCAGACGCGGTCCGCCCGATGACCGAGCTCGGCTTCCGGCACATCCTCATCGACACGCCGGCGCCGTACGACCCCGAGACCATCGACCGGATCGGCGAGGTCATCGAGCGGCTCAACGCGTGACGCGGGTCGTGACGCTCGCCGGCGGGGTCGGCGGTGCGAAGCTCGCGGACGGGCTCCAGGCCCACCTGGGCGACGCCCTGACCGTGGTGGTCAACACGGGCGACGACTGCTGGCGGCACGGCCTGCTCGTGATGCCGGACCACGACACCGTGCTCTACAACCTCGCCGGGATCGAGCAGGTTGAGTGGGGCTGGGGCATCGAGGGCGACACCCGGGTGGTCATGGACCAGCTGGGCGTGTACGGCGAGGAGACCTGGTTCACGCTGGGCGACCGGGACCTCGCGCTGCACATCGCCCGGACGGCGCGGGTCCGGGCCGGCGCCCGGATCACCGATGCCTGCCTCGACGCGCAGGCCGCGCTGGGCATCGCGGCGAGAATCCTGCCCATGACCGACGACCCGGTCGCGACCGAGGTCCGGACGGCGGACGGCTGGCTCGAGTTCCAGGAGTACTTCGTCCACCAGCGCCAGGCGCCCGACGTCCTCGGGCTGCGGTTCGCCGGGCTCGCGGACGCCACGCCGACGCCCGAGGTGCGGGAGGCGTTCGAGACGGCGGAGGGCATCGTCATCGCGCCGTCGAACCCGCTCGTCTCCGTGGGTCCGGTCCTCGACGTCCCCGGGATGCGCGAGCACGTCCAGACGGCCCGCGCGCGCGGCGTCCCGGTGGCCGCCGTGTCCCCGATCATCGGCGGCAGGGCCCTCAAGGGACCGGCGGACCGGATGCTCGCGGCCGCGGGCCACGAGTCGAGCGCGCTCGGCGTCGCGCGGCTGTACGCGGGCCTGGCCGACGTGTTCGTGCTCGATACCGCGGACGCGGACGCGGCCCCGGCCATCGCGGCGCTTGGCCTGCGACCGGTCGTGACGGACACGATCATGACCGACGACACCGCGCGGGCCCGGCTCGCGGCCGAGGTCCTCGGGGCCGTCGGCTAGCATCGACCCGTGCACGACCCCGAGCCCCACTCCCCCGCCCCGCGCGCGCACCGGACGACGACCGTCGCGATCCCCGTGCGCTCGTTCGAGGGCGCGAAGTCGCGCCTCGGCGCGGTGCTGGATGCCGAGGAGCGCCGCGACCTCGTGGAGCGGCTGCTGGGACGCGCCATCGGGGCGGCCCTCGCCACGTCGTCCGTCGTCGAGGTCATCGTCGTGTCCCCGGACCCGGAGGTCCTCGGCGTCGCGGCCGCTGCCGGCGCGCGGACGGTCGAGCAGCGCTCTCGCGGCCTCAACCCCGCGCTCCAGGAGGCACGCGCCGCCGCCACCGGGGAGCGGCTGCTCGTCGTCCCCGCCGACCTCCCGGGCGTCACCCCGGAGGCCCTCGAGCGGGTGCTCGCTGCGGGCGACGCGGCCGGCCCGCCCTCGGTCGTCCTCGCGCCGGACCGCCACGGCCGCGGGACCAACGCCCTGCTGCTCGACCCGTCGGACGTCATCGACCCGGCGTTCGGTGGCGACTCCCGCGCCGGGCACGCGTGGCTCGCCTCGTCAGCGGAGGCGGCGTTCGCCGAGGTCCCGGACGTCCTCGGCCTCGACATCGACACGCCCGAGGACCTGCTCCTCGCGGGCGCGCTGCAGCGGGAGGCCACCGGTGTCGACTGAGCCCGTCCGGGTGGAGGTGATCGCGCTCGCCGGCCTGCCCGAGGTCCGCCCGGGCGACGACCTCGAGGCGATGATCGGCGACGCGCTGGAGGCGACCGAGGGCGTGCTCCCCGTCCAGCCGGGCGACGTGCTCGTGGTGACCCAGAAGATCGTGTCCAAGGCCGAAGGGGCCGTCGTGGACCTGCGGACCGTGACGCCCAGCGCCCGCGCGATGGAGTGGGCCGACGAGTGGGGCCGCGACGCCCGCCAGATCGAGGTCGTCCTCCAGCAGGCCCGCCGGATCGTGCGCATGGAGCGCGGCGTGCTGATCACGGAGACCCACCACGGGTTCGTGTGCGCCAACGGCGGCATCGACGCATCGAACGTGGGCCCAGGCTCGGGCGACGTCGTGACGCTGCTGCCGGTTGACCCGGATGCGTCGGCGGCACGAATCCGGACCGCGCTCCGTTCGCGGTTCGGCGCGGACATCCCGGTCATCGTCTCGGACAGCTTCGGGCGCCCGTGGCGCTGGGGCATCGTGGACGTCGCGCTCGGCGTGTCCGGGCTGCTCCCGCTCGAGGACCTGCGAGGCCAGCCCGACGCCGACGGGCGCGTCATGCGCACCACCGTTCGCGCGGTCGCGGACGAGCTCGCCTCGGCCGCGGAGCTCGCCCTGGGGAAGACGGCGGCGCGCCCGGTGGCGCTCGTGCGGGGTGCGAACCCACCGCTGGGCGAGGGCACGATCGGGGACCTCGTCATGGCGCCGGAGAACGACCTCTTCCGCTGACCTGATCGGCACCCTGCCCCGCGCTACTCTGCGGGCATGAAGGCAGGCCTGCAGATCTCCTCGTTCACCTGGCCCGGCGGCAGCGACGCCATCGGGCCGACCCTGGCCCGCATCGTCCGCGACGCCGACGCCGCGGGCTTCGATTCCATCTGGGTCATGGACCACTTCTTCCAGATCCGGAGCGTGGGCCGGCCCGAGGAGCCGATGCTCGAGGGACTGACGTCCCTGGGGTTCATGGCGGCGCACTCGGAGCGGGCACGGCTGGGCCTGATGGTCGGCGGCGTCCATTACCGGAACCCCGCGCTGTGGGTCAAGGCCACGACGACCCTGGACGTGCTGTCTGGCGGCCGCGCCTGGCTCGGCATCGGCGCGGCCTGGAACGAGGAGGAATCACGCGGCCTCGGGTTCCCGTTCCCGCCGCTCGGCGAGCGCTTCGAGCAGCTCGAGGACACGCTCCGCTACGCCCACGCGATGTGGGAGGGCGAGCGCGGCTCCGGCGGCGCGTTCGACGGGACCCACGTCCACGCGACCCGGCTGCTCAACTCCCCGCAGGCGATCTCCCGGCCGCACCCGCCGATCATGATCGGGGGCGGCGGCGAGCGGAAGACGCTGCGCCTGGTCGCCCAGTACGCGGACGCGTGCAACGTGTTCGGCGACCCGCAGCGGATCCACCACAAGTACGAGGTGCTGCGGGAGCACTGCGAGGCGATCGGCCGCGACCCCGACGAGATCGAGCGATCCACGCTCCAGTCGGTGAAGCTCGCCCTCGGGGACAGGCCCGGCGACTCGCCCGCGCAGATCGTCGACTGGTTCGGCGAGCTCGGCGACGCGGGCGCGCAGCACGTGATCTTCGGGGTCCGAGACGTCGCGGACCCGCGCGTGATCGAGGCGCTGGGCCGGGACGTCATCCCCGGCATCCACGCGCTGCCCTGAGCTGTCAGGCGGGCCGCGACTGCGCCGGCACGGCCGCCGAGGTCGCAGCGGACGACGAAGGCTGCGTGCCCTCCGCGACGATGCGCTCGAGCTGCTCGAGCAGCGGCGCGGCGCGCAGCCGGGTGAGGATCGCCCGGGCGCTCTCGACCCAGCCCGCGACCTCGGGCTCGTCGGCGCCCAGGGTCGTCGCGGCCTGCGTGGCGGAGCGCGAGCCGCGCCTGGGCGGGGACGCCGTGCGGCGCGGGATGAACGCTAGGCCGTGACGGCCCGCGCGTTGCGGACGTTGGGCAGCAGCGAGAAGCCGGCGGCGGCGACGACCAGCAGCACGCCCATGAGCGTGAGCGTGACGGTTCCCCCGACCGTGTCCAGCAGGATCCCGGTGATCAGCGCGCCGACCGGCATGAGGCCCACGGACAGCGTCCGGGCGGTCGCGCCCACGCGGCCGAGGAGGACGTCGGGGGAGAGCATCGTCCGGAGCGTGATGTAGGCGACGAGAACGTTCGTGTTGAGGATGCCCGCGAACAGCGAGACCGCCACGATGAGCCACACCGGAGCGTCCGCGGCGGCGATCACCAGCGACACGCCCATGCCCACGGCACCCACGAGCATCACCCGGCCCACCGGCTTGAACGCGAACCGCGCCGCGACGACGGACCCGCCCAGCGACCCGACCGCGAACGCGGAGAGCACGAGCCCCACGACGCCCGCGCCGAGCTCGCGGTCGATCGTCAGGTAGAAGATCAGCGCCGTCGTCAGGCCGGCGGTGATGATCGAGGTCGTGGTCCACAAAGCGAGGACCGCGCGCAGCGTGGGCTCGTGGGCGACGAACCGGATCCCCTCGCGGATGTCGGCGAGGATGTGCGTCTCCTCGTGCCGCTCCGCGCGCAGGGGGCGGCGCACGAACAGGATCGCGATCGCGGAGACCAGGAACGTGAGCGCGTCGATCGCGATCGTGGCGCCGGGTCCGATCGTCGCCGCGAGCAGGCCGGCGATGGCCGGGCCGATGATCCAGCCGACGTTGAACACGGCCTCGAAGATCGCGCTCGCCCGCGCAACCTGGGTCCGCCCGACGAGGCCGGGGACCGACGCCGTGTAGGCCGCGAGCCAGAGCACGCGCAGCACCTGCATCGGGAAGGTGACGAGCAGGATCAGCGCGATCGTGGGGCCGTCCAGCCACACGGAGATCGGGATGACAGCGGTGAGCAGGGCCCGGCCGAGGTCCGCGGCGAACATCATCCGCCGCCGGTCCCAGCGGTCCGCGTACGCGCCCGCGAACAGCCCCACCAGGAGGTCCGGGAGCGTGGACAGCACGTTGACGATGCCCATCACGAACCCCGACCCGGTGAGGCCCAGGACGAGCAGCGGCATCGCCGTGTTCGTGATCGAGTCGCCGAAGCTCGAGATGCCCTGGCCGACGAGCACCGTCCAGAAGTCGCGGTTGTGGCGCAGGGGCTCGTCGGCCTCGGCCGAGGCGTCCGGGATCACGGCCGCGGGCACGGCGACGCCGGGTGCGTCGAGGTCGAGGGGGCGTTCGTCGAGGCTGGCCACCGGCCGAGGGTACGTGGTCGCGGCGACGGCCGCCAGCGACCCCGAGATACCCCCTAGGGGTATGCGTGTCGCGTGCTACAGTTGGGGGACGACAACGACGCGCACAGAGACGACAATCGCACGATGACCGACGACACCAACGGCGCGCAGGACGGTGGCGCGAGCCCGTTCGGCGCCATGAAGATCAACTTCGGCGGCGGCCCGGAGGCCGCCCCGGCCGGAGGTGCCCTGACCCCGTTCGGCGGCATCTCGATCATCTCGGACGGCCCCGACGAGGTCCCGGCCCAGCCCGCGGGGCCGATCGGCTACACGGGCGACCCCGGTCGCACCGAGACGCACGTCCTGATCATCGGGTCCGGGCCGGCCGGCCTCACCGCGGCCATCTACGCCGCCCGCGCCAACCTCCAGCCGATCGTGCTGGCAGGCTCCACGCCCGGCGGCCAGCTGATGCTGACCAGCGACGTGGAGAACTACCCGGGCTTTCCGGACGGCATCGACGGCCCGGAGCTGATGGCCAAGATGCGCGCCCAGGCCGAGCGGTTCGGGTCCCAGGTCGTGGACGTGGACATCGACCGGGTGGACTTCTCCGCCCGCCCGTTCCGCGTCTGGGCCCGCGGCACGGAGTACCGCGGCCAGTCCGTGATCATCGCGACCGGCGCCTCGGCGCTGTGGCTCAACCTCGAGAGCGAGCAGCGCCTGCGCGGGCGCGGCGTCTCGGCGTGCGCCACCTGCGACGGGTTCTTCTTCCGCAACCGCGAGATCGCGGTCGTGGGCGGCGGCGACTCCGCCATGGAGGAGGCGAACTTCCTGACCAAGTTCGCCAGCAAGGTCCACCTGCTCCACCGGCGGGACGGCTTCCGGGCGTCCAAGATCATGATCGACCGGACCTACAACCACCCCAAGATCGAGGTCCACACGAACACCGAGGTGGCCGAGGTCCTGGGGGACGCCAAGGTCGAGGGCTTGCGACTCCGCGACACCGCGACCGGCGAGGAGCGCGACCTCCCGATGGAGGGGCTGTTCATCGCCATCGGCCACAAGCCGAACACCGACGTGTTCGCGGACTGGCTGGACGTCGACGCCAAGGGCTACCTCGTGGCGCATGACCACACGCGCAGCCGGATCGACGGCGTGTTCATCGCGGGCGACGTCCACGACCACCGCTATCGCCAGGCCGTGACCGCGGCCGGCGACGGCTGCAAGGCGGCGATCGACGCGGAGCGCTGGCTCGAGAGCGAGGGCCTGGCCGAGCACCAGACGGCGACGACCTGGTAGCCGTCGTCCGCGCGTCCCGCGTCCCCGCATGAGCTTCCGTGGCGGCGGCACCCGCAATCTCGCCCGTGGCGGCACCGGTGGCGGGCGCCTGACGCCGCCCTCGAGCGACTTCGTCCGGGTCCCCAAGGAGCGGCGCGCCAAGACCGTCCGCCGGATCGTGGCGTTCTTCCGGCCGTACCGGTTCCAGGTCGTCGTGGTGCTGGTGGCGATCGTCGCGACGAGCCTCATCGGCCTCGTCAACCCGTACCTGCTCAAGCTGCTCATCGACGACGTCATCGTGGGCGGCCAGTACGACCGCCTGAACCTGTATGTCGGCTTGATGATCGTGCTGCCGATCGTGACCGGGCTCATCGGCGTCGGGCAGAGCTACCTCAACAACCTCATCGGCCAGAGCGTGATGCAGGACCTGCGGAACGCGCTGTACACCCACCTCCAGAGCCTGCCGCTCCGGTTCTTCACGGCGACCCGCACGGGCGAGATCCAGAGCCGCCTCGCGAACGACGTGGGCGGGGTCCAGGCGGTCGTGACGGACACCGCGGCGTCGATCACCTCGAACGTCGCCGTGACGATCAGCACGATCATCGCGATGGCCCTGCTCAGCTGGCAGCTCACGGTCCTGTCGCTGGGGATCACCCCGTTCTTCCTGTACCTCACCTACCGCGTGGGCAAGGTCCGGCGCCAGGTGAGCACGGAGACCCAGCAGCGGCTCGCCGAGATGAGCGCGGTGACCGAGGAGACGCTCTCCGTGTCCGGGATTCTGCTGGGCAAGACGTTCGGCGCGCAGGACCGCTCGATCGAGCGGTTCATGGGCCTCAACCGGGAGCTGGCGCGGCTCCAGATCCGCCAGGCGATGGTCGGCCGCTGGTTCTTCATGATCATCGGGACGATCTTCTCGATCATGCCCGCGTTCGTGTACTGGCTCGCCGGGACGATGGCCGCGAGCGGCAACCCGCAGGCCCCGTCGGCCGGCGACATCGTCGCGTTCACGACGCTCCAGAGCCGCCTGTTCTTCCCGCTCGGGCAGCTGCTCAACGTGCAGGTCGAGCTCCAGGGCTCGCTCGCGCTGTTCGACCGGATCTTCGAGTACCTCGACCTCGACCCGGAGATCGTCGACGCGCCCGACGCCGTGGCGCTCCGGCCGGCCGACGTCCGTGGCGAGGTCGCGTTCGCGGGCGTGTCGTTCCACTACCCGCCGGAACCCGCGCGGGTCGCGGCCGTGGCCGCGGACGAGTCCGAGGACGCGGCCGTGGACGAGGAGGTCGTGGACGAGGGCGCGCTGGAGCACGCGGCCGCGGCCGACGGCGTGGTCGCACACGACCCGGAGCGGGTGCACGACGGCCCGCGGACGGACGTCGCGGAGCTCGACGGCGCGCTCGCGGACGTGCTCGCGCCGCCCGTCGCCTCGTTCGGGCTCGTGGACGTCTCCTTCGAGGCCCGTCCGGGCGAGCTCGTGGCGCTCGTCGGGCCGTCCGGGGCCGGGAAGACGACCACCACCTACCTCATCCCGCGGCTGTACGACGTGGAGGAGGGCGCGGTCACCATCGACGGGATCGACGTGCGCAAGGTGAAGCTGGCCTCGCTCGGCGCCCTCATCGGGTTCGTGACCCAGGAGACCTACCTGTTCCACGCCACGATCCGCGAGAACCTGCTCTACGCGCGGCCCGACGCCACCGACGCGGAGCTGGAGTCGGCCACCCGCGCCGCCGCGATCCACGAGCGGATCGCGGAGCTTCCCGACGGCCTCGACACGATCGTCGGCGAACGCGGCTACAAGCTCTCGGGCGGCGAGAAGCAGCGGCTCGCGATCGCGCGGGTCCTGCTCAAGGATCCGCGGATCCTCATCCTCGACGAGGCGACCTCGTCGCTGGACACGGTCAGCGAGCGGCTCATCCAGGCGGCCCTCGCCCGCCTGACCGAGGGCCGCACGACGATCGCCATCGCCCACCGCCTGTCCACGATCCTGCGCGCGGACCGGATCCTCGTGTTCGAGCGCGGCCGGATCGCGGAGCGCGGCACGCATCGCGAGCTCATCGCGCAGGGCGGCCTGTATGCGAGGCTGTACCACGAGCAGTTCGAGGCCGAGGCGGCGCAGCTCGCCGAGCTCACCGACGACGCCGGACCACGCGGGACCGAGCCCCCTCCCGTCTCCACCGCAGCGAGGAACGCATGACCCAGAAGCAGCTCACGGCCACCCTGGACGGCAACATGCGGTTCACGGCCGTGAACCCGGCGGGCCGGACGCTCGTGATGGACGACTACGAGGGCGGCGGCGGCCCGAGCCCGATCGAGACGATCCTCGCCTCGCTCGCCGGGTGCACCGGCATGGACGTCGTGTCGATCCTGCGCAAGAAGCGCGTCCCGTTCACGGGGTACCGCGTCGAGACCACGGCCGACCAGGTGGAGACGTACCCGCAGGTCTTCACGCGGGTCGACGTCACCCACGTGATCGAGGGCACCGGGATCTCGCCGGAGGCGGTTCATCGGGCGGTCGAGCTGTCCGCGCTGAAGTACTGCCCGGTGTCCGCGATGCTCGCGGCGGGCACGGTCGAGATCCACCACGGATACCGGATCGTCGCCCCCGACGGCACGGCGACCGACGCCGAGTGCGTCGTCCGCGGCCCGCACGCTCCCGCCGAGGCGCTCATCTCGTAGGTCGATCTCGTGCCTCGGCACGGCGCCCGAGTCGCAGCGGCGCTCCGCTCCGGCCCGATCCCACGCACCTACGCATCCGGGTGGTGGCATCCGGTGCGAACACGTGGATGCCGCTCACGTACGCATGGCGGTGGTACATGCGTGGATGCTGGCGTCCCGCCGCCGGGCGGCTTGGATACCACTCCGTCCAGGCGTGGATGAGGACAGAGCGACGTGAGTGCGGACCGGTACCCTTCGCTTCGGCAGGCTTCCCGCCCAGCGATTGCATGAGTATGCAGATCCGATGTATAGTCATTCCGTGACGACGTTCCGCCTGATCTCCGGCCCCTCGAGCCTGCCGCCCGTGAGCGGCCCGGCGCGCCGGTGAGCGCGAGCGAGACGGAGGCGGCGATCGCGGCGGACCGTCATCACGAGCCCCCTGCGCCGCGGTCGGCGCGGGCGATCGGGCAGCGGGCGCTCGTGGGCGACCCGGTGCGGGTCGCCATCGTGGGCGCCACGGGGTATGTCGGCGCGGAGCTGATCAGGCTGCTCGCGCTCCACCCGCACGTGCGGATCGTCGGGCTCGTGGGCCGGGAGCGGAAGGGCGACCCGATCGCGGGCATCCACCCGCATCTCGCGACGCGCGATCTCAAGGTCTATGACGCCGTCCCCGCGGACGCCGAGGCGGTGTTCCTCGCCCTGCCCCACGGCGCAGTCGCCGGCCGCATCGACGAGTTCCTGGACCGGGGGCAGACCGTGATCGACCTCGGGCCGGACTTCCGGCTCCACGATCCGGCGGACTATCCCCGCTGGTACCACTTCGAGCACCCGCGCGCCGACCTGCTGCGGGCCGCCGTCTACGGGCTCCCGGAGCTCCACCGCGCGGAGCTGGCGGCGATCGGCCGGGCGCCGGGGGCCATCGTGGGCTCGCCCGGCTGTTACGCGACGACGACGATCCTCGCGCTCGCGCCGCTCGCACGAGCCGGGCTCATCGCCGACCTCGTGGTCGACGCGAAGAGCGGCGTCTCCGGCGCCGGCCGCGATCCCAAGGCGGACCTCCACTTCGGCGAGGTGAACGAGAGCGTCAAGGCCTACGGCATCTTCACCCACCGCCACATCGGCGAGATCGAGCAGGAGCTGGGTGCGCTCGGCGGCGAGGACGCCAACCCCGGCGTCCGCGGCGTCGACTTCCTCCCCCAGCTCGTCCCGATGACCCGCGGGATCCTGTCCGCGTGCCACGTCCGGCCGACGCGCCCGGTGACCCAGGCTGAGCTGGATGCGCTCTATCGCGATGCCTACGGCGACGAGGCGTTCATCACCGTCGTCGACGCGGCGCCCGCGACGAAGCACGTCTACGGCTCGAACGAGGCCCGCGTCTGGTGCCGCGTCGACGAGCGCAACGGCCGGGTCCTGGCGATCGGCGTCCTCGACAACCTCGTCAAGGGGGCGGCGGGCCAGGCGATCCAGGCGTTCAACGTGGTGCACGGCCTGCCCGAGCCGGCGGGGCTGCTCCAGCTCCCGCTCGCGCCGTAG
>JAICUV010000137.1 GCA_025935655.1 Chloroflexota bacterium
ACCAGGAGGTGCTCCGGCGCCGGTTCAGCCGCGCGAAGTCGGGCGAGGAGGGGATCGAGGAGGAGCGCCGCTGGTCGATGCCCGACCTCGTGATCATCGACGGCGGCAAGGGGCAGGTCGGCGCGGCCAAGGAGGTGCTCGATGAGCTGGGCCTCCACGACCTGCCGGTCGTGGGGCTCGCCAAGGAGCGCGAAGAGCTGTTCTTCCCGGGCGACCCGGTCCCGGTGATGCTGCCCCAGACATCGCAGGCGCTGTTCCTCGTCCAGCGGCTGCGCGACGAGGCCCACCGCTTCGCGATCACCTATCACCGCAACCTGCGCAACAAGCGGACGACGAAGTCCGCCTTCGACGACCTGCCCGGCGTGGGGCCGAAGCGCAAGCGCGAGCTGCTCAAGGTGTTCGGCTCCGCGAAGCGCGTCCGCGAGGCGCCGGTGGAGCAGATCGCAGCGGTCCCGGGCATCGGGCGATCGCTCGCGGAGAAGATCAAGACCCACCTGGAGTCCTGACCCCGCGCGCGGACCGGCCGCATGTCTCCCCGGACCCCTGTATCATCCCGCCCCGATGCGACGCGCCGGCCCGATCCTGATTCTTGTCGTCTTCGTCCTTGCGACGATCCTGAGCTTCGTTGCCGTCCCCCTGCCGTCGTCCGGCGGTGAGACGCGCACGCTCGAGACGAAGCTCGGCCTCGACCTGCGTGGCGGGCTGCGCCTCGAATACCAGGTCCTGCCGGCCAACGGGAAGGTGCCGACGCGCGACGACCTCAACGTCATGCGCCAGATCGTCATCAACCGCATCGACAAGTCCGGCGTCGCCGAGCCCCAGGTCGTCATCCAGGGCCAGGACCGGATCATCGTCGAGATGCCGGGCGTCCAGAACGCCCAGCAGATCCGCGACCTCGTCGGCACCACCGGCCGCCTCGACTTCGTGCCGCTGGGTCAGACCCAGATGTCGCAGGACCAGGAGATCGGGCAGCAGGTCCTCGACACGACGTGCTCCGACACCGTCACCGAGATGTGCGTCCTGTTCTCCGGCGACCAGGTCGCCGCCGCGAACATCGGGTCCAGCCAGACCGGCCAGCGCACCGTCCAGTTCACGCTGACGGGGGCAGGCAGGGAGCTGTTCGCGAACTACACCGCGGACCACGTGGGCGACTACTTCGCGATCGTCCTCGACGGCAAGGTCATCACGGCCCCGGTCATCAAGAGCTCCATCCCCAACGGCCAGGTCGAGATCGAGTCGGGCGGCATCGGCGGGTACCCGCTCGCCGAGGCCCAGAACCTCGTCACGATCCTCCAGTTCGGCCAGCTGCCGTTCCCGATCGCGGAGCTCGCGAACACCACCGTCAGCCCGACGCTGGGCGAGGCGTTCCTCCAGCAGAGCCTCGTCGCCGGCGCGATCGCGATCCTGATGGTGATCTTCTTCATGGTCGTCCACTACCGGCTGCCGGGCGTGGTGGCCAGCTTCGCGCTCATCTACTACGCGCTCGTGGTCTACGCGCTGTTCCGGCTCATCCCGGTCACGCTGACCCTTGCCGGCATCGCGGGCTTCGTGCTCTCGGTGGGCATGGCGGTGGACGCCAACATCCTGATCTTCGAACGGATGAAGGAGGAGCTGCGCCTGGGCAAGAGCCTGCCGGCGTCGGTCGAGGCCGGGTTCAACCGGGCCTGGAACTCCATCCTGGACTCGAACGTGTCGAGCCTCATCACCGCGATGATCCTGTTCCTGTTCGGCTCGTCGACGATCCGCGGCTTCGGCCTCGTCCTGATCATCGGCGTGCTCGTGTCGATGTTCACCGCTGTCACGGTCACCCGGACCCTGCTCCGCCTCGTGCTGGCCCAGCCGTGGGCGCGCAAGGCGAGCTACTACGGCGTCACCGAGGCCGAGTTCCTGGCGCGGCCACCCAGTCGACCGGTCCGGGGAGAGGCGCGCACCCGTGTTTGACATCATCGGGAGGCGCAAGTGGTTCTACGCGTTCTCCCTGCTGCTCACCCTGCCTGGCCTGATCGCGATCCTCCTGGGCCCGATCACCGGCGGCAAGGCCGGCCTCCAGTTCGCCATCGACTTCACCGGCGGCACCGTCTGGTCCATCCGGTTCGAGGACGAGGCGGTCAGCGCCGAGCAGGTCAAGAACGTGTTTGCCGCCCAGGGGGTTGACGCCTCCGTCACCAAGGGTGGCGACGGGTTCATCGAGATCCGCACCAAGGACACCCGGCTGCTGCCCGCCGCGCCGTCACCGACGCCGACGCCGGTCCCCTCCGCATCCGCCGGTGCATCCGCTTCCGCGGGCGCATCCGCGTCCGCCGGGGCATCCGCGTCCGCGGGCGCATCCGCGTCCGCCGGGGCGTCTGCATCGCCCGCCGCATCCGCACCGCCCGCCGCCTCCGCGTCGCCGGGGGCGAGCGCCAGCGCGTCGCCGAGCGCCGCTCCGTCCGCATCTCCGTCACCCTCGCCGTCGCCCAGCGCGAGCGCCGCGGCATCCGCGTCCCCGGGCGCGAGCGGTGCGCCCTCGCCGAGTGCGTCCCCGGGGGTCGGCGGCACGCTCCCGACAGCGGGCCTGCTCGGCCAGATCCGGGTCGCGCTCGAGGACCAGCTGGGGCCCATCGCCGAGCAGCGGTCGCTGTCCACGGTCGGTGCGGTCGTGTCGAGCGACCTCGTGGCGCAGGCGCTGACGCTCATCCTGTTCGGCTCGATCGGGATCCTGCTCTGGATCACGTACCGCTTCCGCGACGTCAAGATGGGCGCCACGGCGCTCGTCGCGCTCCTCCACGACGTCATCGTCGTCGTCGGGGCGTTCGCCCTCCTGGGCACGTTCTTCGGGATCCAGATCGACAGCCTGTTCGTGACCGCGGTCCTGACCGTCATCGGCTTCTCGGTCCACGACACGATCGTCGTGTTCGACCGCGTCCGCGAGAACCGGAGCCGCCACGCCGGGGAGTCGTTCAGCCGGATCGTCAACCACTCGGTCCTGCAGACCCTCGGCCGCTCCATCACCACGAGCCTCACGGTGGTCATCACGCTCCTGGCGCTCCTGCTGTTCGCGGGCGAGGCCATCGGCGTGTTCGTCCTCGCCCTGCTGCTGGGCATCATCTCCGGCACCTACTCGTCGATCTTCAACGCGAGCCCGCTGCTCGTGGACTGGCACGAGTGGGAAGACCGGAAGCGCCTGGCGGCTGACGCGGCTCGCCCAAGCCGCCGCACGGCCACGTGACCGTCGGGCCCGGTGCAGACCGGTGCCCGCACGAGCCGCCGTCCGCCACGCCGGAACGCGCGCCAGCGCCCCGCTCCAGCCACGCCCGGCAAGTCCCGGGTGAGTGGCCCGTGGCATCCTCCGCGTCATGACCGACGCCCGACACCGCTGGGTCTTTCCGGACCCGATGCGGCTGGACCCCGAGTTCCGCGAGGCCTCGCGCGCAGCGGGGCTCGGCACGTTCGCGGCCACGGTGCTCGCCCGGCGGGGGATCGGGGATGCGACCGCCCTGGCGGCGTTCCTGGGTGCGCCGGTGGCCGGCCTGCACGACCCCCACCTGCTGCCCGACGCGGACCGCGTCCTCGAGCGGGTCCAGGCGGCGCGACAGCGCGGCGAGCGGGTCATGGTCTTCGGAGACTTCGACGCGGACGGGCTCACGGGCCTGGCCCAGCTCGTGCTCGCGCTGCGGCGGCTGGGACTCGACGCGATCCCGTACGTCCCCTCCCGGCTGGAGGAGGGGCACGGCCTGTCGATGGCCGCGGTCACCGCGGCGGCCGAGGGCCGCGTCGCGCTGATCATCACCGTCGATACCGGGTCCACGAGCGTCGCGGAGGTCGCGGCCGCCAACGAGCGCGGCATCGACACGATCATCACGGACCATCACCACCTGCCCGAGGTGCTCCCGGCCGCGGTCGCGGTCGTGAACCCGCAACGGGCCGATGCGCACTACCCGGACCCCAACCTGTCCGGGAGCGGCGTGGCGTTCACGGTCGCGCGCCTGCTGCTGGGGACGCTGCTGGGCGCCGAGGCGGAGGCGCTCGAGCTGGCGGACCTCGCGACGATCGGGACGGTCTCGGACGTGGCGCCGATCCTCGGCGAGAACCGCGCCATCGCGCGCCTCGGGCTCGAGCGCATGCGCACCAACCCGCGCCCAGGGATCGCCGCCCTGCTCGCCCGCGGTGGCGGGCGGAACGGCGCGACGGACCTCGAGACCGTCGGCTTCGTCATCGCGCCGCGGCTCAACGCGGCCGGCAGGGTGGGGGAGGCGCTGGACGCGGCCCGGCTGCTCCTCGCCGAGACACCGGAGCAGGCGGCGGAGCTCGCCGCGACGCTGGAGGCCGCGAACACGACCCGGCGCGACCTGATGAAGTCGGCGATCGCGGAGGCGCGGGCCGCGTTCGGGATGCCCGACCCGGGCCAGGCGCCGGGCCAGCAGCCGCTCCTCGACGTTCCCACCGCCGATGCGACCGCGATCCGCACGAGCGGCGGACCGGGGGCCGCGGCGATGCTCCTCCAGGGCCCCTGGCCGGTGGGGATCCTGGGTCTCGTGGCCGGGCGCCTCGCCGACGAGACCGGCCGCCCCACCGTCGTGGGGACGCCGCTGGGGGACGTCATCCGGGCGTCCTGCCGCTCCGACGGCCGCGTCAACCTGGCCGAGACGCTGACCGCGTGCGGCGACCTGTTCGTCCGCTTTGGCGGACACGCCGCCGCGGCCGGGTTCGAGCTGCCGGCCGACCGCTGGGACGCGTTCACGGAGCGGTTCCTGGCCGCTGCCGCGGTGAACGCGCCGCTGGACGCACGGCCACCGCTGCCGGTCGACCTGGCCCTGCCGGCGGCATATGTCGACTACAGCCTGTACCGTGACCTCGCACGGCTCGCGCCGTGCGGGACAGGCAACCCCGAACCGCTTGTCGCCGTGCTCGGACTGACGGTCCAGCGGGCGCGGCTCGCGAACGGGGGGCACACGCAGCTGGTGCTGCGCCGGGAACGCGATGTTCTCGACGGGATCGCGTTCGGGCGACCGGATCTTGCGGGATCGCTGGCAGAAGGGGATCGGGTGGACGTCGTCGCGCGGCTTGCGAGCCGGATGTTCGGGGGGATGGAGACGCTGCAGCTGGAGATCCGTGACGTGTCGACGTCGGGAGCGCATCCGCGTGCGGCCGAGGTCCTCGACCGAGCCGCCGGTCGCGCCGGGTCGATGGCGGTGGGTCCGGGCGCGCCGGTCGCCACGAACGGTGGCGTCGCATGAGCGCCAGCGGATCGCCGCGCAAGGGCGCGGGCCCTCGCCGCTCTGGGAGTGGCGGGCTCCAGCCGGGCGGCGTGCCCCTGGCGGCGGTCCTGTCGATCATCGGCCTGCTCGCCATCGGGGTCGTCACCTTCGCCCTCGGCAGCGGCGACATCCCGTTCTCGGTCGCCGGGAACAACAACCCGGGCTCCTCGGACGATCCGACGGTCCAGAAGACGCCGACGCCGCCGGACGAGGTCGTCGTGCCCACGGCGCCGCCGGTCGACGTCGTCAAGCCGATCCCCGGCACCCTCGTCTACGTCAAGGACGGGAACATCTGGCTCCAGACGGACCGGACGCCGCAGCAGCTCACCAAGGGCGGTCGCGACGCGATGCCCACCTTCTCGCCCGACGGCAAGCTCGTGTACTTCGTGCGGACGCGCCCGGCCAACGGGCGCTGGACGATCAACGGCGCCCTTCGCGACTACAAGCTGGACGTGCCCTCGCTGATGTACATCCCCGTGACCGGCGGTTCCGCGAAGCGGGTCATGGACGGGGTGGTGGACGGCCCGGGCAACCTCAAGTGGTCGGGCTTCATCCGGAACCCGGCCGTGTCGCCGTCGGGCCGCTACATCGCGATCGCCACGGATCTCCCCGACCCGACCCGCTCGGACGTCGTGATGAAGATCTGGGACACGCGCCGTGACCGCCTGATCGACCCCGGGCTCAGCCAGGTCGCCCCGCTGGGACACCAGGATCCCGTCTGGCGTCCTGGCGCCACGGACCAGCTGCTCTACGTGCGCAGTGACCGTGACGGCGCGAAGGGCACCCCGCGGCTCTACCTGTACGACATGAGCACGAAGAAGAGCAGGGCCGTCACCGGTCCCGGCTATCTGCATCCCTCGTTCTCGCCGGACGGCAAGTACATCACCGCCACCAAGACCTCTGCCTTCGGGACGGACGTCGTGGTCCTGAGCCTCGCCACCGGCGCGGAGGTCCTGCAGCTGACCAACGACGGCACCAGCTGGGCGCCGGTCTGGTCCGCTGCCGGTGACCAGATCGCCTATCTCCACTCGTCCGGCCAGCTCGTCGACCTCGAGGTCGCCCAGCTCGAGGGCAGCGCGCCCGCGTGGACGGTCAAGGAATCGGTCCCGCTGACGCAGAATGCCGGCCTCGACGGTGCCTCGCACCCGGCCTGGTACGTGCCCGCGGACCAGATCCCCGCGCAGCCCACCCCCGCGCCCACCGTCGGCGCGAGCCCGTCCACCGCCCCGTAGCGGCGCGTGGCGACGTATCTCGAGCGGCTCGCGGCCCGCAGCGCCGCGACCGGCACGGTCCTGTGCGTGGGCGTGGACCCGGAGGCGGACGCGCTGCCCGAGGGCTTCCCGCACACGCTCGCCGGGGTCGAACGGTTCGCCCGGCTCATCGTCGAGGCGTCGCTCCCGTTCGCCGCGGCGATCAAGCCCAACCTCGCGTTCTTCGAGGCGTACGCGGCCGAGGGCATCGCCGCCCTGGAGCGGCTCCGCGCGCTCGTCCCGCCCGAGGTCCCGTTCGTCGCCGACGCCAAGCGGGGCGACATCGGGTCCACGGCGGCGCGCCAGGCGGTCGCCCTGTTGGACGTCCTCGGCGCGGACGCGGTCACCGTGAGCCCATACCTCGGGGAGGAGGCGATCGCGCCGCTCCTCGAGCGCTCGGACCGGTTCGCCTACGTCCTGTGCCGGACCTCGAACCCCGGCGCGGGCGAGGTGCAGGCCCTCCAGGTCGCCCCGGACGATGCCGCCGGGTGGCCCGCGGAGCCGCTGTACGCCCGGGTCGCCCGCCGGGCCGCCTCGTGGGGTCCGGGCGCGACGGTCGGCCTCGTCGTCGGCGCCACGGCACCGGCCGAGATGGCCGCGATCCGCGCGCTCGTCCCCGGCATCTCGTTCCTCGTCCCGGGCGTCGGGGCCCAGGGCGGCGAGATCGCTCCTGTCCTCGCGACCGGCCCGGCGACCACCCCGCCGGCGGGGCCGGGGCGAGGTGGCGGCCTGCTCGTCAACGTGTCGCGCGGCATCTCACGAGCCGCGCTCGGGAGCCTCCCGGACGGGGCTCCGGCGGACCCCGGCGAGCGCCTGAGCGAGGCCGCCCGCGAGTGGGCCGGGCGCCTCGCTGTGCTACCCTGACGCCCTTCGGACCGGCCTGGAGGAGGTCTGGCCCCGCACGAGGTGCTCGCCGCACATGCCGTTCATCAACGGGATCGGAGCCCCAGAGCTCATCATCATCCTGATCATCGCGTTGATCGTGGTCGGCCCCGGCAGGCTGCCCGACGTGGGCGCCGCGCTGGGCAAGAGCATCCGCGAGTTCCGCAAGGCGGCGACCGACGTGAAGGACGCCACCAGCCTCGAGGAGAAGCCGCAGTCCGCGCCCGCGCCGGCCGCCGTCGCCCCGGCCCCCGCGCCGGCCATCCCGGCCGCCTCGACCGCCGTCCCCGCCGCCGCACCGGTCGCCGAACCCGTGGCCGCCGCCGCGCCGGCGCCGGATATCTCGGAGATGCCGGAGCCGCAGCCCGTCGCCGACGAGCAGCCCACGCCGACGGCGTAGGGTCCCGGGACCCGCCACCCATGGCCGACGCCGACGCCATCCGGGACGCCGGCCTCCCGGTATCCCTCGGGACGCCCGAGGCCGAGCCGCCCGCGTCCGCCCCCGCCCCCGCGCCTGGGGCCTCCGCGACCGCGGAGATGACGCTCGTCGATCACCTGACCGAGCTCCGCGACCGCCTGATCAAGATCGTGCTCGCCGTCGCGGTGACGTCCGCCATCGGCTTCTACTTCACGACGCCGATCATCGGCCTCCTCGTCGCCCCGCTGCCCAACGAGCAGCTCCAGTTCACCGGCGTGGGCGACGCGTTCTTCATCAACGTCAAGATCGCGATCGTGGTCGGGATCATCCTCGCGATGCCGGTGATCCTCTACCAGTTGTGGGCGTTCGTCGCCCCCGGGCTCACCGACGATGAGCGACGGACGGTCCGCCCGTGGATCCCCATCGCCCTCGTGTTCTTCGCGATGGGCGTCTCGATCGCCTACGTGATCATGCCGTTCGCGGTCCAGTTCCTGCTGCAGTTCTCCAGCCAGTACCTCAACCCGCTGATCACGGCCGGGCCGTACTTCGACTTCGTGACCATGCTGTTCCTCGTGTTCGGCCTGATCATGGAGTTCCCGATCCTGCTGTACGGGCTGTCGCGGGTCGGGATCGTGACGTCCAAGCGGCTCTCGGACTCCCGGCGGATGGCGATCCTCGCGATCGCGATCTTCGCGGCCGCGGCCACCCCCGGCGGCGACCTGGTGAGCCCGTTCGTGCTCGGGGTGACCATGTACGTGCTGTTCGAGGGGACGATCGTGGCCATCCGCCGCAGCGGGAAGTAGCGAGCGTCGTGCACGACGGCCTGACCACCATCCCCGATCCGTCCTCCGACGACGGCCGCAGCCTCCCCGACGAGCCGCCGATGGAGGTCGTCGTGGTCACGGGGCTCTCGGGGGGCGGCAAGACGGCCGCCGCGAAGCTGTTCGAGGACCTGGGCTACGTCGTCGTCGACAACCTGCCGGGCGAGCTCCTGCGCGACCTCGCCGACCTCATCACCACGGATCCCCAGCGCTTCGCGCGCACGGCGATCGTGCTCGACGTGCGGGCCGGCGATGTCCCGCTGGCGTTCGGGGCGATGCGCGGCGCGCTCGAGGGACGGGGCAT
>JAICUV010000291.1 GCA_025935655.1 Chloroflexota bacterium
CGCATAGCGGTCCTCTCCCCGCGGCGGCGCCCCGTTGCCCGCGTTGCCGCGGATCCTCGCCGGCGCCGCTCACGTGCGCACGGTCCGTTGACACGACCAGGCCCGCGGGCAGAGCATTGGTCCTGCGGCGCCGACTCCCAGGCGGAACGAGCGTCGCCCGCGCGTCGGTGTTCCGACCGTCAGGCGGAGCTCTGACCCTCCGGGCATCCCAGGAAGCCCCGGGGATGCTCGCACTCCGACACGCAGGCGGAACCTGAACGACAGCCCGGCGATCGCTCCGACTCCCAGGCGGAACGGCGCGGCGGCGGGAAGCCGGGCGCGACGGCGGGACGGCGGGGGACACGCGGCGCGACGGCACGGCGGCCGAACGGCGCGGCGGCGGGAAACCGGGCGCGGCAGCGGGCCGGCGAGGGCCCAGGTGAGTCTCCGGTAAGCGCCGCATGCTGTCATTGCCGCATGCCGAACCAGCAGTTCGAGACCGCGGTCCGCCGGCTCGTGGACCGGACCAGCCACCAGGTGGGCGAGGAGATCGCACGCCTCAGGTCGGATGCCGGGCTGTCACGGCTCCGGGTCGCCCGAGCCGCGGGCATCGACGACACGTTCCTCGGCCGCATCGAAGACGGCGACGCCCACCCGTCGACGGAGACGCTGGCCCGGATCGGGCTCGTCCTGGGCGCGGACCTCGCGGTCCGCCTGTACCCGAACACGGGACCAGCCATCCGGGATCGGCTCTCGGCGCCGATGCTGGAGCTTCTCCTCGGCGCCCGCCACCCGCGCTGGCAGGCGTTCACGGAGGTCAGCGTCCACCGGCCGGCACGCGGCCGGATCGATCTCGTGCTGCACGACCAGCGCGAGCGCATCACGGTCGCGCACGAGCTGCAGTCGGAGCTTCGTCGGCTCGAGCAGCTGATCGGGTGGCAGGCGGCGAAGGCGGAGTCGCTGCCGAGCTGGACGGGCTGGACCCAGCTGGGAGAGGCCGGAGCGACCAGTCGCGCCCTGATCGTGCGCCACACGCGGGCCACCCGGGGCGTCGCGGCGGCGTTCGCCCGCCAGCTGCGCGTCGCGTACCCCGCGCACCGACGATGCCCTCGAGGCGCTCACCGGGACCGGCGGCTGGCCGGGCGCCGCGTTGATCTGGGTGTACGTCCACGGCGGTCGCGCCCGCTTCGCGCAGGGCCGCTGACGGCGCCGGGACAGGCGGATCGCCCGTGAGAGGCGTCCGGGTGCGGGTGGTATCCTCGGTGGCCCCGCCGGGAACGGGAGGCGGCTCCGTCACGGGTCGTTTCACCGGGTCCCGGGTACACCGCGCTGAGGATCCATGGCCACCGTCCGACCCGCTCCTGGACCGCGAGCCGCCGGCCGAACGCGCCGACGCCTGCCCCGGGACCAGCGCGGGCCGATCCTCAACCGCGAGCTGTCCTGGATCGAGTTCAACGCCCGCGTGCTCCACGAGGCGCGCGACGCCCGCAACCCGCTCCTGGAGCGCGTGAAGTTCCTCGCCATCTTCGCGTCCAACCTCGACGAGTTCTTCCAGGTCCGGGTGTCCGGCCTCCGCCGCCAGGCCCAGGCGAGCTCCGCCCACCACGCGCCCGACGGCTCGACCGCCGAGGAGCAGCTCGCCCAGATCCGGGTCCGCGTCCGCGAGCTCGTCGCCGACCACGCAGCGATCTGGATGGCGATCCGCGCGGAGCTCGCCACCGAGGGCATCGAGATCCTCGACTACGACGAGGTTCCCGAGCACCACGAGACGCTCCGGCGCCGCTTCCACGACGAGATCTTCCCGGTCCTCACGCCGCTCGCGGTGGACCCGGGGCACCCGTTCCCGTACATCAGCACGCTGAGCCTCTCGATCGCCGTGGGCCTCATCGACCCGGAGGCGGGCGAGAAGCGCTTCGCGCGAGTCAAGATCCCGCCGCTGCTCCCCCGCCTGTTCCCCGTAGGCCGCGACAAGTTCGTCCTCCTCGACCAGGTCATCGAGGCCAACCTCGACGAGCTGTTCCGGGGCATGGAGATCGTCGAGACGCACCTGTTCCGGGTGACCCGCGACGCGGACATCGCGATCGAGGAGGACGAGGCGGACGACCTTCTCCTGGCAATCGAGGAGGAGGTCCGGCGGCGGCGCTTCGGCGAGGCGGTCCGGCTCGAGGTCGAGCGCTCGATGCCCGAGCTCACCCGGGACATCCTCATCAAGGGGATCAACATCCGCGAGGAGGACGCCTTCGAGATCGCCGGGATGATGGACCTCACGGCGCTGTGGCAGCTGGTCGATGTCGACCGGCCGGACCTCAAGGCCCCGACCTACGTGCCCGTCGTCCCGCAGCGGCTCCTGCCCCCGGACGAGGACGAGCCCGTCGACGTGTTCGCGCAGATGCGCCAGGGCGACATCTTCCTCCACCACCCGTACGAGTCGTTCACGGCCTCGGTGGAGCGGTTCATCAGCCAGGCGGCGGACGATCCGGACGTCCTCACGATCAAGCAGACGCTGTACCGGACGTCGGGCGACTCCCCCATCGTCCGGGCGCTGATCCGCGCGGCCGAGCAGGGCAAGCAGGTCGTGGTCCTGGTCGAGATCAAGGCGCGCTTCGACGAGGAGAACAACATCGTGTGGGCCCGCCGCCTCGAGCAGGCAGGCGCGCACGTCGTGTACGGGCTCGTGGGCCTGAAGACGCACTCGAAGGTGGCGCTCGTCGTCCGCCGCGAGGGTTCGGGGCTGCGGCGCTACCTCCACATCGGGACGGGCAACTACAACTCCAAGACCGCGCGCCTGTACGTGGACCTCGGGCTGCTCTCGTGCCGCGAGGAGCTCGGCGCGGACGTGACGGACCTGTTCAACGTGCTCACGGGCCTGTCCCGCCAGCGCGTGTTCCGGCGGCTGCTGGTTGCGCCGATGACGCTCCGCGGCCGCATCCTGGAGCTCATCGACCGCGAGGCCGTGCTCGCCCGCGCCGGCAGCCCGGCGCGCATCGTGCTCAAGGTCAACTCGCTCGTCGACACCCAGATCATCGAGGCGTTGTACGAGGCGTCCAAGGCCGGCGTCGACATCGACTGCATCGTCCGCGGCGCCTGCTGCCTGCTCCCCGGGCTGCCCGGCGTGTCGGAGCACATCCGCGTCCGCTCCATCGTCGGCGAGTTCCTGGAGCACTCGCGGATCTTCATGTTCGGGAACGGCGGCCGGGCGGAGTGGTACATCGGGTCCGCGGACCTCATGGAGCGCAACCTGGACCGACGGGTGGAGGTCGTGACCCCCGTCGAGGACGCCGAGGCCCAGGCGAGGCTCGCCCGCATCATCGAGGTCATGCTCGCGGACGACCGCCGGTCGTGGCAGCTCCAGCCCGACGGCTCGTGGATCCGCACGGAGGTCGCCCGGTCGGTCGACGGCTCGATCGACACGTTCGCGGTGCTCAAGGACGACGCGGCGACGGCGGCCGCCCTCAGCGACCTCCCGCATCGCCCCGGCGCCGGTGCGGGCTCGATGGATCCGCGCGCGTGACCGAGGGACTGGCGCCGGCCCCCGTGGAGGTCGAGCTCAAGTACCGGATGCGCAGCGTGGGCCCCGGGGAGCGGCTGCTCGCCTCGGGCGAGCTCGCCGGCCTGAGCGCCCTCGGCCCCGCCGTGGACGTGCTGAACGAGGATCGCTATCTCGACACGCCCGACGCCGCGCTGGCCGCGGCGGGGTACGCGGGGCGTCTGCGGAGCGCCGACGACGGGACCGTGATCACGCTCAAGGGCCTCCGCCGCCTGGACGAGGGCGGGGCGGCGCATCGGCGGGAGGAGCTCGAGGGCCCGGCCGATCCGACCCAGCCGCCGGCGGCCTGGCCGGCGAGCGCGGCACGGGACCGGGTCATCGAGATCGCCGGCGACCGGCCGCTCGAGGAGCTGGTCACGGTGCGCCAGCTGCGCCACAAGCGCCTGTTCGGCGCCGAGGGCACCGTGGTGGAGCTGTCGCTCGACGACGTGGAGGTCGTCGCGGACGGGCGGGTGATCGACCGCTTCGCCGAGCTCGAGGCGGAGCTGCGCGAGGGCGA
>JAICUV010000331.1 GCA_025935655.1 Chloroflexota bacterium
GCGGGTGACCGCGGGCAACGCGATACGGACCATGGGCAGCGACGTCCACGCGGGCGACGAGATCGCCGCGGCCGGCTCCCTCGTGACGCCTGCCGTCGTGGCGCTCGCGTCGGGTGCGGGCGTGGCGGAGGTGATCGTGCGACGTCGGCCGATCGTGGCCGTCCTCGCCACCGGCGACGAGGTCCGCGCGCCGGGGCACGACCTCGGGGTCGCCGGGATCCCGGACGCCAACGGGCCCGGGCTGCGGGCGCTCGTGCGCGACGCCGGCGCGATCCCCCTCGAGCTCGGGATCGCGGTGGACGAGCTGGAAGACGTGGAGACGCGGCTGCGGCGCGGCCTTGCCGAGGCGGACATCGTGGTGGTCTCCGGGGGCGTGTCCGTTGGGCCGTACGACGTGGTCCGCCACGCGTTCGACGCCGTCGGGCACATGAACCTGTGGCGCGTGGCCGTGCAGCCCGGGAAGCCGTTTGCCTTCGGCCGGGCCGACGTGGAGGGCCGCCCGGGCCCCGTCCTGCTGTTCGGCCTCCCCGGCAACCCCGTGTCCGGGTTCGTGACCTTCGAGCTGTTCGTTCGGCCGGTGATCCGCCGGCTGTCCGGCCACGCCCGGATCCACCGGCCGACGGATCGCGCGATCCTGGAGGAGCGGGTGAGCAAGAGCCAGGGACGGCGGGGCTACCAGCGGGTCGTGGCCGTGCGGGACGCGGACGGCTCGCCGGTCCGCGACCGCAAGGGTCGCGTGCGGGTCCGGCTCGCGGGCGGGCAGGGGAGCCACGTGCTCTCGTCGCTCGCGGCGGCGGATGCGCTGGCGGTGATCCCCGAGGCGCTGGAGACGGCGGACGCCGGCACCGAGGTCGAGCTCCGCTGGCTCGACCGGGGCTGACCCGGCGCCGTACGCGCGGCGTGTCGCCCGGGTAGCATCGGGAGCGAGCAGGAGGGTCCATGGATCGCAACGACGCCCCGCGCGCGGAACGCCGCCGACTCACCCACGTCGACCGGCGCGGCCGGCCCCGGATGGTGGACGTGAGCGCGAAGCCGGCGACCGCGCGGCGCGCGGTGGCCGAGGCCGAGGTGGCCGTGTCCGCGGAGACCCTGAGCCTCGTCATCGACGGCGGCGGGTCGAAGGGAGACGTGCTCACGGTGGCCGAGCTCGCGGGCGTCATGGGCGGCAAGCGGACCGCGGAGCTCATCCCGCTGTGCCACCCGATCGCGCTGACCGACCTCGTGGTCACGATCACGCCCGACCGGGCGGCATCCGTCCTGCGCATCCGCGCCGAGGCGGCGACGACCGGGCCCACCGGCGTCGAGATGGAGGCGATGACCGCCGCGTCGGTCGCGGCGCTCACCGTCTACGACATGGTCAAGGGCGTCGAGCGCGGCGTCGAGGTGCGCGGACTCCGGCTCGTCTCGAAGACCGGTGGCAAGAGCGGCGAGTGGCATCGGCCCTCGCCGCCAACGGACGGAGCCCCTGCCAAGCCACGGCACAAGCCCGGCGAGCGGATGGCGGGGCGCGTCGGGCGGAAGAAGACCGGATGACCTCGGGCCGCGGACCCGCGCGCCGTTCCGCGCTCGTGCTCACGTGCAGCGACCGCAGCGTCGCGGGCACGCGCGCCGACGCCTCCGGTGAGGCGCTCCAGGCCCGACTCGAAGCCCTCGGGTTCAGCGTGGAGCGGCGGGTGGTCCCGGACGACCGTGCCGCGATCGGGTCCGCGCTCGTGGAGGCCGCCGCCGTCCACCCGCTCGTCGTGACGACCGGGGGCACGGGCCTCACGCCGCGCGACGTGACGCCCCAGGCGACGGCCGAGGTCATCGACTACGAGGTGCCGGGGATCGCCGAGGCGATCCGGGCCGAGGGACGCCGGAGCACGCCGTTCGCCGCACTGTCGCGGGGCCTGGTCGGCGTGCGCGGCGGGTCGCTGATCGTCAACCTGCCCGGCTCGCCGAAGGGCGCCCTGGAGTCCTTCGAGGTCGTGGTCCCGCTGCTCGACCACGCGCTCGAGACGCTGCGGGGCCCGTTCGACCACGCGGCCGCGCGTGCGGCCGGGCGGCTGGACCTGCCGCCCGGCACGCCGGAGGACGCCTAGGTGTTCGAGCCCTTCGCCGACGTCCCGCTGTACCCGCTGGTCTTCCCGGTGTTCTGGGGCGCCGCGCTGTTCTTCGCCCTCGCGATGGCGCGCCACCTGCGCGTGTTCGCCGTGGCCCGCAACGCGACGCCCACGGACCGTCCGCTCGCCCGCCTCATGGGTACCGTCCGCTACGGGCTCGTGCAGACGCGGATGTTCCGGGACCTGCCCGCCGGGCTCATGCACTTCGGCATCTTCTGGGGCTTCGTGCTGCTGACGATCGGGACGGCGAACGTCGTCACCGGCGGCCTCGTCCAGGCGATCCTCGAGATCCCGTTCGACGGCGCGCTGTGGGTCGCGGTCACGGCGATGCAGAACGTGGTCGCCGTCATCGTGCTCGCGGCGGTGGCGTTCGCGATCTGGCGCCGGGTCGTCGTGCGGCCGGCGCGCCTGACGCTGACCCGCCACGCGATCGACATCCTGCTGCTCATCGGCGGCGTCGTCGCGACCGAGCTGCTGGCGCAGGTGTTCGAGGTGGCGGCGCACGGCCCGATCGAGGGCGCCGTCGTGTCGAACCCGCTGGGCGGCGCGCTCTCTGGGCTCGATCCCGCCCTGCTCCAGGCGCTGTTCGCGATCAGCTGGTGGGCGCACATCGTCCTCGTCGCCGTGTTCCTGTGCTACCTCCCGTTCGGCAAGCATCTCCACATCGCGACCGCCATCCCGAACATCGCGCTGCGCAAGCTCGCGCCGCGCGGCCAGCTCCCGGCGATGGACCTCGAGGCCGAGGACGCGACCTTCGGCGTGCGCACCGTCGCGGACCTGTCGTGGAAGGACCTGCTCGACGGGTTCACGTGCACGGAGTGCGGGCGGTGCCAGCAGGCCTGCCCCGCGTGGAACACCGGGAAGCCGCTCAACCCCAAGACGTTCATCATGGGTGTCCGCCACGAGGCGGTGGAGGCCGAGCGCGGGCTCCCGCTCATCCCCAACTCGCCGTCCGTGCGCACGACCTTCGGGCTGGACGACTCGCTGACCGCGGAGGCCGTGGCGCGGCCGCTCGTGGACACGGCCATCCCGTACGACGCCGTGTGGGACTGCCTGACCTGTGGCGCGTGCGTCGAGGCGTGCCCGGTCACCATCGAGCACGTGGACAAGATCGTCGGGATCCGGCGCAACCTGGTGCTCGAGGATTCACGGTTCCCCCAGGA
>JAICUV010000131.1 GCA_025935655.1 Chloroflexota bacterium
GGCGGCGAGGCGCTCATCTACGCTCGCTCGCGCCACCGCGCCACAGACTTCGACCGTGGACGCCGCCAGCAGCGGGTGCTCATCTCGCTCCGGGAGCAGATGAACGCCCAGGCGATCATCGCCAATCTCCCGGACCTCGTGAACGCGCTCAAGGACTCGGTCAAGACCGACATCAAGACCAAGGACCTGCCGAAGCTGCTCGCGCTGGCGGAGAGCGTGGACACCAAGAACATCCGCTCGTTCGTGTTCTCGCCGACGTACTTCGCCACCGAGTTCCAGAACAGCGACCGCGGCTACATCATCACGCCCAACGTGCCCCGCATCCGGAAGGCCGTGGACCAGGCCTTCAACATCACCCCGCAGCTGCTCGCCCGGCGCGAACAGCTGGAGGAGGAGGCCGCCACGCTGTGGGTCCTCAACGGCTCTGGTCGCGCGGGGCTCGAGACCTCGACGTCGGCGTTCCTCGAGTACCAGGGGATCAGCGCATCGGCGCCCCGGCGGCAGACGAGCGAGCGGCCGGCGACGACGAAGATCGTCGTCTACAACGGGGCGGAGGCGGAGCTGGCGGACACGATCGCGTACCTCCAGAAGCGGTTCAAGACGACCGTGACCCTGGCGAACGACCCGAAGGTGACCGTCGACATCGTGGTCACGCTGGGCAGGGACGCGCCGAACCTCGACATCGACGCGGTGGGCTGACCGCCGCTCCCCCGTCCCCCGGACACAGCACGGCCGGCGTCTCGCGACGCCGGCCGCTTCGTGTCTGAACCCGCGCGTCAGCCCCCGACGGGCGTCAGCCAGTCGCGGTACTCGGGGAGGGTGCCGCGCACGGCGGCGAAGTAGCGCTCGCTGATCCGGCGGGTGATCGACCCAACGGCGCCCGTGCCCACCGCCCGGTGATCGATCTCGATGACCGGGCTCACCTGGACGCCGGTGCCGACCATGAAGATCTCGTCGCACACGTAGAGCTCGGAGCGGTCGATCGAACGGACCTCGGTCGGGATGCCCAGGTCCGCGGCGAGCCTCAGGATCGCCTTGCGGGTCACGCCCTCGAGGATGTCGTCCGAGACCGGCGGCGTCAGGACCACGCCGTCCCGCACGACGAACAGGTTGGCCGCGGACCCCTCCGAGGCGTGGCCGTCGGGGGTCATGACCAGCGCCTCGTCGAAGCCGTTGAGCTCCGCCTCGGACTTCTGGAACGCCATGTTCACGTAGCCGCCGACGATCTTGCCGCGGGCCGGCAGCGCCTCGTCGGCGTTGCGGCGCCACGAGGAGGACATCACGCGGACGCCCTTCTCGATGTCGATGTAGTTCCCGAAGGGCGTGGCGATGACGTACAGCTCGTGCTCCAGGTGGTGGAGCCGGACGCCGATCGCCTTCGTGCTCTTGTAGAACGACGGCCGGACGTAGATGTCCTCGGCGAAGCCGTTGCGGCGCACCGTCTCGAGGATGATCCCGACCAGCTCGTCCGTGGACGGCAGGTCCTCCATCAGCAGCATCTTGGCGCTGTTGCGGATGCGCTCGGCGTGCTCCCGCACGAACAGCACGTACAGCTGCTGCTGGTCGGCGTTCCAGTAGCCGCGGATGCCCTCGAACGTCGCCGTCCCGTACATGAACGCGTGGGTCATGATGCTGACCTTCGCGTCGCGCATCGGGACGTACTCGCCCTCGAAGTACGCGATGAGGTCCTCGAGCGGGCGGGGCTGCGGCGCCGGTGTGGGCGCCTCGGACGCGGACGGCTGCTGGGTGAGCATCTGGCGGCTCCAGGTCGCGTGCGGCGCGAACGCCGCGAATGCCTTCGTGGGTCCGCAGACTCTAGCACGCGACCGCGCCCGGCCTCCCCGGCCGGACGGCCTGCTGCGGGTCAGCCGAGCGGCAGGATCCCCGTGATCGCGAGCAGCACGAGGCCCAGGTACAGGAGGTACAGCGCACCGCCGATGAGCAGCGCGTGCCCGTCCAGACGTGCCCGGCGCCACATCGGGCCGAAGATCACGGCCACGGCCACGAACGCCATGGCGGCCGACGCGAAGGCCAGCAGCGAGTCCTCCGTCACCGTCCACGCCGACCCGGCGAAGACGAGCGCGACGACGGTGGGGATCGCGGACTGGAAGACCATCGCGCCCGTGATGTTGCCCATCGCCAGCGTGTCCTTGCCCTGGCGGACCCAGATCAGCGAGTTGAACTTCTCGGGCAGCTCGGTGGCGATCGGCGCGATGACGAGCGCGAGCAGGAGCTCGCTCACGCCGGCGGCGGCGGCCAGCCGGTCGACCGCCCCGACGAACAGCCACGCGCCGCCGACGATGCACGCGAGCGCGGCGACGACCTGGACGTTCACGATCGCCAGGCGGGGCACGGCCGGGTCGCGGCGGTACCCGCGCCGGTCAACGCGGTGGAACCGCAGCGGGGCCAGGTCGCCCTCGCCGTTGCCGCCCTCCGCGTCGAGGTGGCCCTTCACGTAGTAGACGTAGATCCCGATGAGCACGACGGCGACGACGTACTTGAGCGCCGCCAGGCTCGGGGGCAGGAACGCCGCGCCGATGGCGATGGCGTACGCGACGACGAAGTAGCGGATGTCGTGGACGAGGACCGTCGTGTCCACCACCATCCGGGTGTCCGTGGCCCGTCGCTTGCGGAACGCGATGACGCCCACCCCCGTCACGAACATCGCGAGCGTGGACAGCATGAACGGCGCACCCAGGATGGCGCCGACGCCCACGGCATCGGTCGCCGCGCCCCCGCCACCGAAGGCGATCGCGATGATCGGGATCATCGTCTCGGGGAGCGCGGTGCCCACCGCCGCCAGGACGGACCCGACGGCGCCCTCCGCCAGCTCGAGCTTGCGCCCGAACCACTCGATCCCGTTCGTGAACAGCTCTGCGCCGACGAGGATGACGACGAAGGCGATGGCCAGGACGAGGACGTCCACCTAGCGCTCCAGGCCCACGGCCGCGAGGACGGACGCCATCACGACGAGCAGCACCGCGAGCGAGACGAGGGCGAGGCGCGTGTCCCGCGCGGCGAGGAACCCCAGCCCCGCGACGATGACGCGCCCGAGTGGCAGGGCCAGCACGGCGACGAGGCCGAGCCACAGGAAGCCCTCGGGCTTCCGGGCCGCGATGTCGGCGGGGATCTGCGCGAGGCTGAACGGCGGCGTCGCGAGGGCAAGCGGGTCGACGCCCGACGCGAGCATGCCGACGACGCCGATCAGCACGAGGCCGATCGCGAGATACGTGCCCACGACGAGCAATCGCGAGATCCGCGACTCGAGCCGGTAGGCGGTCTCGTTGACCCGCGGATCCTCGGCGGCGCTCACAGCCCGAGCGCCTTCGCGGCCATCTGGACGGCGGTCACGATGAGGACGGCGACGAACAGGTTCTGCAGGAACGCCGTGTTGATCCGGTGGATCACCCGGGCGCCGACCGACGCGCCGACGAACACGCCGAGCGCCACCGGGCCCGCGATGTACGGGTTGATCTCGTCGCGCAGGAGGTAGATGACCGCGGACGACGTGGCGGTGATCCCGATCATCATGTTGCTCGTCGCGGTGGCCACCTTGAGCGGGACGTTCATCGCGAGGTTCATGAGCGGCACCTTGACGATGCCGCCGCCCACCCCGAGGAGCGCGGAGACGACGCCCGCGAACACCGCGCCGACGACGCCCAACGGCATCCGGGTGACGGTGTAACCGGGGCCGGACAGGCTCTGGCCGAAGGTCTGCGCGGGCGTGGCGGGCGTCGCGGCGGTCGTCATGGCCGGCGCCGCCGCGGGGATCGCCGCGGAGACCGCCGCGGGTGCGACGGGATCCGGCTCGGCGGTCTCGTCCGCGGACGGCACGAGCACCTCGTCCGCGGGCGGCTGCGCGGCCGGCGCGTGCTTCGGCGGCCGGCGCCGGATCATGTTGAACGCGACATACCCCAGGAGGGCCGCGAACAGGCCCTCGAGGACCGGGACCGGCAGCGCAAACGCGATGAGCCCGCCGACGAGCGCGCCACACGCGGTGAACAGCTCGAGGACCATGCCCAGCCGCAGGTTCGCGACGTGCTTGCGCAGGTACACGCCCGCGCCCGCGCTCGAGGTCACGATGACCGACACGAGCGAGATCGCGACGGCCTCGCGGAGCGGGCGCCCGAACCCGAGCGTCAGCAGCGGGACCAGGAGGATGCCGCCACCCAGGCCGAGCAGCGACCCGAACAGGCCGACGGCGGCGCCGCCGGCCAGCAGGACGAGGCCCGGGATCATCGCCGGGCGGCCGGACGCCGTCCGGCTACCAGGCTGGAGACCTCGGGACCCGTCACCTCGTCAGGGGCGGAGGTGCTGCGGCGCGTACGGGAGCAGCGCCACGTGCCGGGCGCGCTTCAGCGCGACGGCAAGCTCGCGCTGGTGCGCGGCGCAGGTGCCCGTCTTCCGGCGCGGCTCGATCTTGGCGCGCTCGGAGAGGTAGCGGCGGAGGCGGTTGACCTCCTTGTAGTCGATCGCGACGGTCTTGTCGGCGCAGAAGGAGCAGACCTTCCGGCGCCGGCGATCGCGGTAGTAATCGTCGCGCTTCTTCGTGCGGGGCGGCATGGGTGATGTCTCCTGGTGTGGCGGGCGCACCCGCCGTCAGCGGCGCGTGGCCGCGGGTAGGTCAGAAGGGGAGGTCGTCCAGGTCGTCGTCGGACGGGGCGGACGCGCCCGCGGAACGGGTGGGCCGCACGGGCGCGTCACCGCCCCCGCCGAACCCGCCGGCCGGGGCGTTGAACGATCCCCCGCCGTCTTCGTCGCGGACGCGCGCCTCGAGGCTCACGACGTTGTCCGCCGTGATCTCGAGCGAGATGCGCTTCTGGCCGTCCTTGGTCTCGAACTCGCGGGTCCGGAACCGGCCCTCGACGAAGACGCGGTTGCCCTTGCGCAGCTGCTCGGCGGTGCGCTCGGCGCGGTCGCCCCAGACGGTCACCCGGAACCAGTCGGTCGCCTCGACCCACTCGTTGGTCTGCTGGTTCTTCGTGCTCTGGTTGACCGCGACGCTGAACTCCGTCACGGGACGGCCGTTCGGCGTGTAGCGCATCTCGGGATCACGCCCGAGGTTGCCGATGATCATGGCCTTCGAGAACGACGCCATCTGGCCGGCTCCTCGCTCAGTCGATGGCCGCGGGCGCGGCCTCGGACTCGGACTCGTCGATGCCCTCGGGGACATCGAGATCGTCCGCGTCGACGTCCTCGTCCACCGCGGACTGGAGCTCGGTGTCCTCGAGCTCCTCCTCGCCGTCCTCGGCGGAGGCGGCGTCACGGCGGGCCTTGACCGGCTTCTCGGAGCGGGTCACGAGGTAGCGGAGAACCTCTTCCGTGATCTGGAGGCTGCGCTCCAGCTCGGCGATGGCCTCGGCCGGCGACTCGAACACCACGATGTGGTACGAGCCCTCGCGGTGGCGGTCGATGGGATACGCGAGTCGGCGACGGCCCCAGGGCGCGACCTTGATGATCTGCCCGCCCGAGGCGACGACGTAGCGCGTGGTGCGGTCGATGACCGCGGCGGCCTTCTCATCCGGCGCATCCGGCCGGATGATGAGCATGAGTTCATAGCGGCGCACGGCCTGCTCTACTCCTTCCAATGGGATCTGCCCCGCTGACGGACATGCCGATGCGGAGCCGAAAGGACGGCGGAAGGATAGCACGGGCGTTCGTGGACGCCGATCGCGACGCCTGGTGGACTGGAACGCGGCCCGTTGTATCCTCTCGCCGACCACCGACCACCGAACCCTCCCGGGGACCACGTGCAGCTTTCGATCCTCCTCCTCACCATCGATCGCGCGGCCGCGGACTCGCTGACGACGGCGCTGGGCCGCCCGGGTCACGGCGTCACTGTCGTCACGGACGCGGTGGAGCTGTTCGCGACCGCGGCCGGCTACAGCCTCGTGATGGTCGACCGCGTGGCGCCCCCGCTCACGGTCGCCGCCGTCGTCGAGGAGCTCCGCCGCGACGAGGCGACCGCGAAGATCCCGGTCCTCGCGATCGCTCAGTCGGACGACCTGGAGGAGCGGATCTCGCTGCTCGAGTCGGGCGCGGACGAGGTGATCACCAAGCCCTTCGACCCGGTGGAGCTCGAGGCGCGCGTCGAGGCCGTCTCGCTGCGCTTCCAGCGCTCGCTGAGCGCCACCCCGGTGCCGACCCTCGCGTCGGCCTCGATCGGCGACCCCAACGCCCGGCGGATCATCGCGGTGTTCAGCCCCAAGGGCGGCGTGGGCACCACGACGATCGCGACGAACCTCGCGCTCATCGCCGCGGAGCGGCACGCAAAGTCGACCCTCCTCATCGACCTCGACCTCTCGTTCGGCCAGGTGGCGTCCCACCTGAACCTGCAGCCGAAGCAGGGCCTCCTGGAGCTCGTCCGCGACGACTCCGCGCTCCACGAGGCGGACCTGTTCCGCACCTACACGATCCATCACCCGAGCGGCCTGCAGGTCATCACCGCACCGCCGACGCCGGGGTTCGCCTCGCTCATCACCGCCGAGCACATCGAGCTGGTCCTCGCCCGGGCGCTCGAGGCGTACGAGGTCGTGATCCTCGATGCGGGCGCCACGCTCGACGACCGGATGCTCGTGATCTTCTCGCGCTCGGACACGGTCGTGGTGCCCGTGGTCCCGGAGATCCCGGCGCTCAACGCCGTCCACCTGCTCACGGACCAGCTGAGCGAGACCGGCGCGATGGGCGGCCAGACGATCTACGTGCTCAACAACACGTTCGCCAGGGACCTCCTCCGGCGTACTGACATCGAGACCGCCCTCGGCGCGACGATCACCAGCGACCTCCCGTACGACCCGCTCGCCTACCTCAAGGCCGCCAACGAGGGCGTCCCGCTGGTCATCGGCAGCCCGAAGTCGGCCGCGGCGACCCGGCTGCGTGACCTCGCCGACACCGTGCTGGGCAAGGTGACGACGACCCCGGTCGCCGCGGCTGCCGGCGCGTCGGCGGAGCCCAGGAAGGAGCGCCGCGGCCTGTTCGGCCGCCGCTAGGCCTCCCCGCCGCGTCGCGGGTTCCGCCCCGTCGTCGCGGAGCGAACTGTCGGACGTTCGATAGGTGGCCTCGATCGGCGCGGTCCTATGATCGTGACGTGATCGTGCGCGTACTCACCGCCCGGGTGGCCCAGCACAACGCCGGCCGGTTCGAGGAGCTCCTCCGCCAGCAGCTCCCCCGGATGCGTGCCTACGACGGCCTCGTCTACCTCAAGCTCGCGCGCCAGGCGAACGGCGCGTTCGAGGAGGTCCTCCTGTTCGAGGAGTGGCGCGACGCCACGGCCCTCTACGCCTGGGCCGGTGAGGAGCTCGCGAAGCCTCGCCTGCTCCCCGGCGCCGAGCAGCTCGCCGAGGATGTCCGCGTGACGCACTATGAGGCGCTGGACGTGGACCCGGACTCGCTCACCGCGACGGGCGGTGCACCGGTCCGCGATCCCGACGGGAGCGACTGAGCCGAACGCGGAGGGATCATGGCGAAGGGGAAGAATCGGCAGCGGGCGACGACCCGTGCGATCGAGGCGGGGTTCCGCGAGCTCGGGGCGCAGCTCCAGCCCCTCCGGCAGCTCGTGCCGCCCAGCGTGGGTGCGCTGTCCCGCGAGGCCGGCTACGAGGAGGGGTTCAAGGAGGGCTTCGATCGAGGCTTCCGTGCGGGTCTCGAGGCCGCGGCCGGCCAGATCGCGGTCACTCGCACCGACGGACGCAATCCTGCTGCCGCGCAGCCGCGGATCCCGCACGCCCGTCGGCCGTAGCGGGGCGCGTCCCCCTTGGGCGGGGTGATTGGTTCTCCTCCATCCGACACCCCGAGAACCGTCGCGTGAACCGCTGGTGCCGAGGGAGGGACTCGAACCCTCACGGGGTTGCCCCCTGCGGTGTTTAAGACCGCTGCGTCTGCCGTTCCGCCACCTCGGCGCGCGGCCATGGTACGGCCCGCCGCACTGGACGCGGGCCGGCTCAGTCGACCGGCCCCTCGCGCCGCCTGCCCACGATCGCTCTCAGACTGCCATGCGTCCTGGGCTTCGCAAGGCCTTGGCCCCGATGACGAGCGCGCCGACCCAGGCCACGAGCCCACCCCACAGGGCGAGATCATTGACCGAGACCACCGGGCGTGGACCCGCGCCGCCGATGGTGAGGAACGTGAAGGCGAACAGCAGCAGGGCCGTCCCAAGCAAAGCGAGCAGCACGGCGCCGCGATAGCGCGCGTTTCCGGACACCAAGCCGAGCAGGAGGCCGATGGGTACCAGGATGGCGCCGATCGTGAAGGGCACCATCCCGATCGGCAGTCCCACGTTGTGGGGCAGCGCGCCGTCGGAGAAGGAGAACTGGAACAAGAGCGCCAGCAGACCGACGATCACGAACCCTGCCGATGCGCGCATGCGAACCCCCGATGCTCCCGACCGTAGCGATCTCCGGGATCGTCTCGCGTTCGGTCATTCCACGCAACGAGGCGCCGGCGCCTTTCCCCCGAGGACGGACCCGAAGCCTGAACAAACGAAGACCCGCCGGCTGCCCGGCGGGTCGATTCGTGCTCAATGAGTGGAGGCGACGATCGGATTCGAACCGATGAATAAGGGTTTTGCAGACCCCCGCGTTAGGCCTCTTCGCCACGTCGCCGGTGTCCGGCGACGCCGCCGGGGATGCTGTCTGAGTGGCTGCCCCTCGAGGATTCGAACCTCGGCTAACGGATCCAAAGTCCGCTGTCCTACCACTAGACGAAGGGGCAGCGGGGCCGGAAGTCGATCTCGATCTGGGGAGGAGGAATGGAGCGGAAGACGGGACTCGAACCCGCGACCCTCACCTTGGCAAGGTGATGCTCTACCAACTGAGCCACTTCCGCCCGATCCGCCGACCCATCCAACCCGCGGGCTGGATGGTGCCGAGAGCCAGATTCGAACTGGCGACACCGCGATTTTCAGTCGCGTGCTCTACCAACTGAGCTATCTCGGCCCGTTGCTCGGGGCCGAACGCCCCTCGGCCGCCGGAGGATACCACGGGCTCTCGGGCCGCCTCAAACCGCCGGACGTCCCTGTCGGACGTTCCCGGCGGCCGCGTCACTGGTGCTCCA
>JAICUV010000361.1 GCA_025935655.1 Chloroflexota bacterium
GGCCGCGCGCCCGTGGGCGGCGGGACGATCGTGAACGATCCCCCGTACATGCCCATCGAGCAGGTGTAGGCGAGGGTGCCCGCGTCCATCGGCGGCAGGTCGATCTCGTTCTCGCCCGGCGTGAGCATCACCGAGATGTCGAGCGCCGGGACGCGCAGGAAGATGGCGCACGAGCCACCCTCCTCCGAGGTGATGACCCAGCGTGTGGGCTGCCCGGCATGGATGGTCGCGGCGGCCGGCGTGTACCCGTCCGCCCGCTGGACCGTGCGCACGACCTGGACGCCGTTCTCCGTCGCGGCCACGGGTCCGGTCGGCGTGGAGCCGACGAGCGCCTCCGGGGAGACCCCGACGAGCCGCAGGCCACCGAGGCCGTTGACGACGGCGAACGCCAGGACCACGACGCCCACGACACGCATCAGGGTGGGGCGCGCGGTGCCCGGGACGAGGTTCGGCAGCCCGCCCAGCGCCAGCAGTCCCGGCGCGGTACCAACCGCGAACACCGTCATGATCGCGGACGCGGTGAGCGGCGAGCCGGTGGACAGCGCGTAGACCTGGACGGCCTGGGTGAAGCCGCACGGGAGGAAGAACGTCGCGGCGCCGAGGATCGCCGCCCGGCCGTCGGAATAGGCGCCGCCCGCGCCGGCCTCGATGCCGAGCCGCGCCGCGAGCGACGGCGGCAGCGTGGGCGTCCAGCCGGCGAGCCGGGGCGACAGGCCGGTGAGCCGGACGCCGAGCAGGGTCATCACGACGGCGACGGCCAGCATGAGCAGCGCCACGAGCCAGGGCGGCATCGCGACCGTGGCGCCCACCGCGCCGAGGAGCGCGCCGAGTGTCGCGAAGCCGACGATGCGGCCCCAGACGAACACCGCGCTGGGGCGGATGCGGGCGAAGAAGGTCGAGGGTGCGGTGGCGTCGCGGCGGGCAGCGAACGACGCGGAGAGCGCGAGGACGAGGCCGCCCGTGAGCGCCAGGCACGTGGACACCCCGGCCGTCAGGCCCAGGAGCAGGGCCACGACCAGCCCGCCCTCGCGGATGCCGGCCGCGCCCGCCTGGGGCTCGAAGATCCCGACGGCCCGCGCACCGGCGGCCAGCGCCGCGACCACCACGAGGCCGAGGCCGGCCGTCAGCCAGACCCGGCGATCGGTGCTGATCCACGCGGACTCGCCGAGCTCGTAGCCGGCCGCGTTGATGGCCGCCTCGAGCGCCTCGCGCGGGATGGGTGCGCTGGCGGTGTACTCGACCCGCCCGCGCGCGGACGACGCGCTCACGCGCTCGACCCCGGGGATCCGGCCCACGTACCGCTCGATCCGGCGCTCACACGTGCGGCAGGTCATCCCGGCCACGGACTCGACGTGGCGGGTGGCGGGCGCGGGACGGGGGGCGCGGGACGGCATGGCCGCAGCGTGCGTCGCGCGTCACCGGCGGCACAGGGCCCATGACGCCCGAATGCCGGGGTCCGAATCGCCCCCCGGGACGGGTGTCAGGCGGACGGCACGACGACAGCGCTCCGTGGCGCGGTCACCGCACGGTCGACCCGCTCCAGGCGGAGTGGTGCGAGGAGCGTCAGCGACTCCGCCAGCACGACCGCGTCGTCGCCCTCGAGCAGCCCGAAGTCCGCCGGCGGGTTGGCGAAGGTGTGGCCGCCGCGGTTGATCGACAGCAGCGTCGCCCGGTGGTCGCGGCGCATCGTGGCGGAGAGGGCGTCCACGGTGAGGCCGCAGTACTCGGCAGGGAGGGACACCCGGTACAGCTCCGCGCCCTCGCCGCCCGACACGATGTCCGTGACGAGGCTCGACAGGCCCGGGTACAGCGCCGACCTCGCGAGGAGGTGCGACGCCAGCTGCGAGGTCACGAGGACCTCGTCCGCATTGGCGCGCTTGAGGTGGACCTCGTGGCGCGGGTTGTTGACCTCCACCACCGTCCGGACGTCGGGCGCCATGGCCTCGATCGCCATCACGATGAGGATCGACCGCATGTCGGCGGCGTCGGAGCCGTCGATCGGGAACACGACGGCGGCCATCGCGTGGTGGATTCCCGCGCGCTCGAGGTCGTCCGAGAGGGTCGTGTCACCGCGGACGTAGTAGACGTCGCCGCCCGCAGGGTTGCGGTCCGCGTCGTGGACCAGGACGATCTTCGCCGTGTACTCGTCCTGCTTGAGCTCGTCGACGAGGTCACGCGCGGTGGAGTTCCAGCCGCAGATGACGATGTGGTCCGTGTAGCCCGCGGCGCCCATGCCCTGGCCCTCCTTGAGCAGGAAATCGATGACGAACGCGACGAGGGCCCCCGTGATCGTGCCCAGCAGCGCCACGCCGAAGAGGATGAGCAGCCAGCTGACCAGCCAGCCGCCCGGTGAGGTGATGTACGACGAGTCGCCCTGGCCGAAGATGGTCGTGATGCCCCAGTAGAACGACGTCCCCAGGGACTCGATCGTCCACGGCTTCTCGAGCAGCGTGACCGCCACCGCCGCGAGGCCCGTGAACACGAAGATCCCCATCCCGAGCGAGATGAAGAAGCGCCGGTCGAGCGACTTCTGGGCGCGCCGCGAATACCAGGCCAGGCGCTTGATGACGGGGCTGGCGAACAGGGCCGAGAGGGACGCGCGCATCGGCGGCGATGGTGCCACCCCGGCCACCCTCGCCGCAAGCCGCGAGCGCACGTTCGTGTCGGGGACCGGTCCCGGGGCGCCGGACGCTCGA
>JAICUV010000235.1 GCA_025935655.1 Chloroflexota bacterium
CGTCAAGTACCGCCACGAGCGGGGCGAGAACAGCTACGTGGCGACGTTCGAGGGCGTGGTCACCAACCTCGAGCGGCGGTTCAAGGAGACCGAGTCCGAGTACATCCGGACCGAGCTCGAGAAGTTCATGGTCCAGAAGCCGTGTCCCACGTGCGGGGGCCGCCGGCTCCGGCCGGAGGTCCTGGCCGTGACCGTGGACGGCCGGAACATCTCGGACGTGTCCGGGCTGTCGGTGACGGAGGCGCTGGACTGGGCGGCCGCGCTCGTGGACCGGATCACGGAGCGCGAGGCGACGATCGGCCGCCAGGTCCTCAAGGAGATCGTGGCGCGGCTCGGGTTCCTCGTGGACGTCGGCCTCGACTACCTCACGCTGGACCGGGCGTCGATCAGCCTGTCCGGCGGCGAGGCGCAGCGGATCCGCCTGGCGACGCAGATCGGCACGACGCTGATGGGCGTCCTGTACATCCTCGACGAGCCCTCGATCGGCCTCCACCAGCGCGACAACGCGAAGCTCATCGCGACGCTCACGCGGCTGCGTGACCTGGGCAACACGGTCCTGGTCGTCGAGCACGACGAGGAGACGATCCGGACCGCGGACTGGGTCATCGACATCGGGCCGGGGGCGGGGGAACACGGCGGCCACGTCATCGCCAACGGGACGCTCGAGACGCTGCTCGCGGAGCCCGCCTCGATTACCGGCGCGTTCCTCCGTGGCGAGCGCGCGGTCGCGGTGCCCGACAAGCGGCGCCGGGGCAACGGCAAGAAGCTCGCGGTCAAGGGCGCCCGGGAGCACAACCTCCAGCGCATCGACGTGTCGTTCCCGCTGGGGACGTTCATCGCGGTGACCGGGGTGTCCGGGTCGGGCAAGTCCACGCTCGTGGACGAGGTGCTGTACCGCGCGCTGGCCCGGGACCTGTCCGGCAGCCGCGAGCCCGTGGGCGCGCACGACTCCGTGGACGGCGTCCAGCACATCGACAAGATCATCGAGATCGACCAGAGCCCCATCGGGCGCACGCCGCGGTCCAACCCCGCGACGTACGTCGGCCTGTTCGGCCCGATCCGCGAGCTGTTCGCGGGCACGCCCGAGTCGCGCGTCCGCGGCTACCAGCCCGGCCGGTTCAGCTTCAACGTGAAGGGCGGCCGCTGCGAGAACTGCAAGGGCGACGGGATCATCAAGATCGAGATGCAGTTCCTCCCGGACGTCTACGTCCCGTGCGAGGTGTGCAAGGGGAAGCGCTACAACCGCGAGGCCCTGGAGATCCACTACAAGGGCCGCAACATCTCCGACGTCCTCGAGATGACGGTGGAGGAGGCGCTGGAGTTCTTCAGCGCGGTCCCCAACGTGAGGAACAAGCTCCAGACGCTGTTCGACGTCGGGCTCGGGTACGTCCACCTCGGCCAGCCCGCGACCACGCTGTCGGGCGGCGAGGCCCAGCGGGTGAAGCTCGCGACGGAGCTCTCGCGGCGCGCCACCGGCAAGACGCTGTACCTGCTGGACGAGCCGACGACCGGGCTGCACTTCGCGGACGTGGACAAGCTGCTCCACGTGCTCCACCGCCTGGTCGACAACGGGAACACCGTGCTCGTCATCGAGCACAACCTCGACGTCATCAAGACGGCGGACTGGATCGTGGACCTGGGACCCGAGGGCGGCTACCGCGGCGGGCGGATCGTCGCGGAGGGCACGCCCGAGCAGGTCGCCAAGACGCCGGGCTCGGCCACCGGCGAGTACCTCGCGCGCGTGCTGCGCGGCGAGCCGCTCGTGCCGCTGAGCCACGTGACGTTCGCCGAGGAGGCTGGTCGGCCCGCGATCGGCAGCAACGGCAACGGCAAGGCGGCGCCGGTCCCCGACATCGCCCCGTCGCGCAAGCGCGTCGCCGCCGTGCGCTCGGCCGGGGAACGCTGAGCCGACGCGCGGATGCGGCGGATGCCGCACTGCCGCCCGTCCACCCGTGGGGCTAGACTCGACGCCATGCCGGAGATCGACTACGCCTTCCTCGCCGACGCAGCCGAGACGCAGCCCGGGCAGAAGTTCCACGTCCTGGGCGGGGGCATCACGCGGATCGGCGGTCGGACGTTCCCGCTCCGTCACCCGCACCTGGCGCTCGTCGTCGGGCTCCTCGTGACCGCCCCCGAGACCGAGCGCGAGCACGAGCTCCGGATCGTCCTCCTGGACCCGGACGGCGCGGAGGTGACCGGCGCGACGGGGAGCCTCGTGGCGCGTGGTCACCCCGACGGGCGCGACGCGATCCTCACCTTCAGCATCGACCTGTGGAACCTGACGTTCCCGGCCCCCGGCGACTACTCGTTCCGGATCCTGGTCAACGGATCCGAGCGCAAGCGCCTCGCGCTCGTGCTCGTGCGCCCGGTCGATGCCGGCGCCGCGACCGGGTCCCAGAACGACTCGTGACGGCCGGCCGGCACACGCCCGACGCCCGGAGCCGCCGCGGGCCCGCCCGCCACGAGCGACCCGCGATCGACGAGGCCGCCCTGATCGCCGCGCGCGCCGGCGACCGGATGGTGCGCGAGGCGCGCACGCGCGAGGCGGCGCGCTGGCTCGCGTACCTCGAGCCGTTGCCAGACAGCCTGCGGGACGCCGACCTTGGCGACCTGCGCAAGGTCGCCTTGCGCGCCAGGGCCGCCTATGGCCCCAAGGACTCGGTGCGCGACGTCCTCCCGCCGGACGTGACGGAGCCGTTCCTCGACGCGATCGACCGCCTGCTCAGGGAGCTCGCGCGACGGGAGGTCGCGGGCGGCTGACCGCCGTGGCGACGGCTCAGTACAGGAACGGGATCATCCGCTTCGTCCGCGCGCGGTACGCGTCGTAGCCCGGGTACGCCTCCACGAGCCACGCCTCCTCGCGCGCCGACTTGAGTCGGAAGAACGCGAGCAGCACCAGCGACAGCCCGATCGAGATCGGCGATGCCGCGAACAGCCCCCAGCCGAGCGACACCAGCACGATCCCACCGTAGATCGGGTGCCGGACGAGGGCGTACGCACCGGTCTCGACCAGGCGCGCGCCGTCGCGCGGTCTCGGGACCGGCGTGAACGCCTCGCGGAGCTCCACGGCGCCGCTCACCGCGAGCAGCCCGCCCCCGACCACCAGCAGCCCGGCCACGATCGTCGTCACCGTCCGGGCCTCGCGCGCCCAGGCCCCGTTCACGGAGAACCCCGCCGCGGCGACCAGGACGAACAGGATCGACTGGACGAGGACCCAGCCCTCGCCCCGCGGGCCGAGGCTCGGCAGCCTCGTCACCCGGCTCCCTGGCGCCCCCGCCAGTCGTCCGCCAGGACCGCCATGAGGTGGACGTCCGCGAACCGCCCGTGGCGGAAGATCGCGTGGCGCTGGGTGCCCTCGAGCACGAAGCCCACCCGCTCGTAGACGAGCCTGGCGCGCGCGTTGAAGTCATAGACCTCGAGCCACACGCGCTCGAGCCGGAGCGTGTCGAACGCCCAGCCGACGAGCGCGCGGAGCGCATCGCTGCCCAGGCCGCGGTTCGTGTCCGCCGGATCGCCGATCGAGATCCCGAGGCCGGCGCTCCCGTTGCGCAGGTCGAGGTCGAACAGGCCGATCGTCCCGACGGGGCGGTCGTCCGCGAGGAGGCAGACCGTGAAGTGATAGCCGTCCTTGCCCTGCGCCGCGACCGTGCGCTCGAACCAGCCCTCCTCCATCGGGATCGACATCGGGGCGACGACGGCCAGCGTGCGCGTCGTGCGTTCGTCGTTGAACCAGCGCACGAACAGCGGGATGTCGGACCGCTCGGCCGCGCGGAGGTAGACCTGCCCGTGCGCGATCACCGGCTCCGTGCCGTCGCTCCTCGTGGCCATCCCGCCTCGCTCCTTCCCGTCGCGCGTCCTCGCGCCGGAAGTCTACGCGGCGGCGGCATCGAGTCCCAGCTCGTCCGGGTCGAACCCCTCGAGGAGGAACCGCGATGGCGCGGCGGGGTCGTACAGGAGGGTCAGGGAACGCCGCGCCCGGGTCCACGCGACGTACGCCAGGCGGCGTTCCTCCTCGAGCGCCCGTTCCGGCTCCGTGGCGTCGCTCATCGACCGCCGGCCCGGGAACCCGTCCGCGAGCACGATGACGTGGTCCCACTCGAGCCCCTTCGTCCCGTGGGCCGTGGCGAGGGTCAGCGCGGCGTCGTCGCGCCGAAGCTCGGCCAGGCGCGCCCGGCGCGCTGCGACGGCGTCGCGCAGCGAGGCGAGATCGTGCACGCGGGCCGCCCAGCCGAGGAGCGCGGTCACGAGGTCCGCCGGCGACGGGCCGTCGGCCGGATCGGGCTCTGCGGCGTCGGCGCCCACGTCGGCCTCGGCCTCCTCACGGAGCGTCGCTCGAAGCCGCCCCAGCAGGAGCAGCGGCGATGCCCGCGCCAGGGCGTGCGGATCGCTCGCGGCCGTGGCGCGGTCGAGGAGCGCGTCCAGCCGGTCGTCCTCGATGGGCAGCGGCAGGTCCGGCGCCCGGAACGGCACGCTGAGCTCCACCGCCGCCACGACGGCCACCAGCAGCTCCCGGTTCGTCCGCGCGAGGATCGCCCGCGTCGTCCCGTCGTCAGGCCAGGTCGCCATCGCCCGCATGATCCGCACGAGGTCGTCCGCGCCGTCGGGTGCGAGCACGAGGCGGCCAGTTGCCGCCGGTCCCGCCACGATCCGCTTCGCGAACCGCTCCCGGTTGTGCTCGACGAGCCTGACGGCACGCTCGACGACCGGCCGCGGACAGCGGTAGTTGGTGCTCAGGTCCACCCGCCGGAGCCCGGGCAGGTCCGCGGCCAGGCCCAGCACTCTCCGCACGTCGGCCAGGCGCCAGCCATAGATCGACTGGTCGTCGTCGCCGACGAACATCACGTTGTTGCCCGGCGCCGCAAGCAGGAGCGTGAGCTCGAGCTGTGTCCGGTCGAGGTCCTGCGCCTCGTCCACGAGCAAGCTGGTCGTCCGGGAGCGCCAGCGGGCGAGCGACCGGTGGTCCTCGCCCAGCAGGTGGAGGGCGCGGACGACGAGGTCGTCGAAGTCCAGCCCGCCGGTCTCGGCGACCGCGCGACCGTAGGCGACGTATGCCGACGCCACGGGTCCGGGCGCCGGGTCCGTCGCGACCTCCTCCCATCCGATGCGCAGGTCCAGCTTGAGCCGTGAGAACGCCAGGTCGAGGCGGCCGCGGTCGGCCCTGGTCGCCGTCGGGTAGAGCTCGCGGAGCAGGGCGTCCCGCTCGGTGAGCGGCTCCACGGCCACGCCCGCATCCGCGAGGATCTCCCGGCCCAGGGCGTGGAAGGTCCGGACCCGCACCGCGCCCGCCGCGACGCCCCGCGGCTGGAGCGCGGCGTCGAGGCGCTCCACGAGCTCGTCGGCTGCCCGCTTGTTGATCGCGACGCGGCAGATCGCGGCGGGGGAGGCCCCGCCGTCGACC